>JAFOAB010000220.1 GCA_017382555.1 Clostridia bacterium | reverse complement strand
GCTTGAAAAACGAAGTCAGTATGTTGCTTAGTATTTAATAAATTCTACCATAGGGGTCTTTTTTGTACTGTCCGTACAATTTGGGGCACAACACTTGAGACAGTCCTTTTTACATTTACTTGATTAATTTTTTGAAGCTCTTTTTCTGCAGTTGTAGGTGTCGAGCTTTTCCTTGACCTTCTCGGGAATCGTGCGGTCAACGGGGCAACGCACGGCGTTTGCCATTCTGTCCGCAAATGCGGAGATGAATGCGATATCCTCCGTCATCTGACGGGGGCTCATAACCGCGGGGGTATCGTAGCGGTTGTGGATCGTTGCGGTGTTGGGCGGTGCAAGGCGCGCAAAGGACATTGCGGGCACGCCGTTATCCGCATAGGGAGTTGAATCGCTGGAGTAAACGTCCTGACGGCAGGAAATGCCAAAGCCAAGCTCGTCGCCCATATACTCGATGTACTTGCAAAGCGCTTCCTCGGTGCTGCAGCAGCCGATGAACTTGCCCATAATACAGCCGATCATATCGAGGTTGATATTAAGCGCAATTTTGTCAAGCTCGCTCTTGTGTGCCTCGCAATACGCCTTGGAGCCGAGCAGTCCTCTTTCCTCGCTTCCGCAGAATACGAGGCGAATGTGGCGGCGGGGCTTCTTGTCTGCCTTGATGAAATGCTCGCCTACACCGAGAATACCGATGGAGCCGGACATATTATCGTACGAGCCCTGAGAGAGGGAGGTGGAATCGTAATGCGCGGTGAGGATAACGGTTTCGTCCGTCTCGCCCTCTATATCCGCGATGACGTTATAGGAGGTGCCGACGCTTTCCGTCTGTTCTATGGAGATTTTTGCGTTCTGTGCACCGTTTTCAACAAGCTTTACCGCCTGCTTTGCGTTTATGTTAACGCCAAGCAGCTTTTTCTTATCCTTTGTGACCATTGCGCGAAGCTCACGCTGATCGATATCCTCATCGGCATAATTGAGATTACCGTCATAGGTAATAAAGCCGACAGCGCCGTTTTCCACGATGTCGTTATAAAGCCAAAAGCCCATATAGCCGTCGACCATAACGATCTTGTCCTTGCAAAGGGAAAGGGAATATTTATCGGTACCGCGGAGGTAGTAAAGCGGAGCCTCTACCATACCGCTTCCACAGCAGAAGTAGCCCTTGCAGGTAATATTCTCGCCGTCTATCTCAAGGCTTGCGGAGGTGATATCCGCCATCTGCACGTCAAAGCCCTCAAGCCTTGCGCTCATGCCCATTTCCTCACAGTGGGCAAGCAGATATTCGGCGCATCTCTTTTCCTCTGCGCTTCCGCCCGTACGGACGTAGGCGGTGTCATCTATTATTTTCTTTACGCTGTTAATATCCATAACGCACCTCATTTGATCTTTATTCTTTTGATAAGCAGGGCGGATGCCGCGCCTATCATAATTCCCGTAACAGTGCCCGAGAGAAGCAGAAACGGGAGATAGTATACAATTACGTTTGTTTCAAGCAAAATACACGCCATAGTTATTTGTCCTATATTATGGCAAACGCCTCCCGCAACGCTTACGCCAAGCGTGCTGAAAAGCTTTATCTTGCGCAAAAGAAGCATAACCGTGAAGCTGAGTATCGCGCCCGCAAGGCTGTAAAGAAAGCTGACAAAGCTACCGAACAGCAGTGCAAGCAGTACTATTCTGATGGCTGATACGATAGCCGCCTCCTTGGTGCCCATTTTATACATCGTGAACATTACGGCGATGTTGGCAAGTCCCATTTTTATACCGGGGATGGCAGTAAGCGGAGGTATGCGGCTTTCCACAAACGAAAGAAGCATTGCAAGGCACGCACACATGGAAAGCAGTGCAAGTCTTTTATTTTTGCTCATATATCCTCCCGCTTGTAAATCCTCTAATTTCAAATTTCTTGCCGCCAAGATCATGCCTTTGCAGATGCTTCGCTTCATTCGCCCTTGTCATCCTCGAGGGAGCAAAGCGACCGAAGGATCAGGGCGAATTTGCTCGAGCATGACGGCAAAGGCTTTTTTTCACTGCACGATATCCACGCCGCCATCCGTTCCGCGGACGGTGATGGCAATTTTGTTCGGCAGACAGACGATGGTCTGTCCCTCGTATTTTATCCTGCCCGTGTTTACACAGACCTTGTCGGGGCAATCGGCATATCGGAGGTACGCTTCTCCGCCTTCAATAACAAGCACGTTGGTTCCTCCGTTTAAGACGTACTCACCGTCAACGGACAGTAGGTAGGAGGCGATCTGTGTGCCGTTATGCTCCACGACTACGCGCTCGCCCGCCGTGCGGGTAAGCATCAAAAGCCCGACAGAAACGGCGGAAATAAACAAAAGAACGGCTATGAGCAGAATATCGTAACGCATTTTTTTTACGTTTGTTCCGTTCATAACCGTTCCTCCTATGCGCGCAAGCGCGCAACTATGATTGCCTGCGGCAAACTGTGAGTTATAAGTTATGAGATGCTTCGCATCGTTTGAATAATGAGCAGCAAAGGCAATCATATCATAACGTTCCGCGTAACGGAACTCATAACTCATAACTGTAAACTTTTAGAAATGAGCTCCGCAGATGAAGTTGCCCTCGTGGATACACTTAACGGGGCATACCTCGGCACACTTGCCGCACTTGGTGCACTTGCTGTAATCGATTACCGCAAGATTGTTTTCCACGGTGATAGCACCTGCCTCGCAGGTCTTCTGGCACTTACCGCAGCCGATGCAGCCGTTTGTGCAGTACTTACGGGTTGCGGCGCCCTTATCGTGGTTGGAGCATTCCACAACAACACGCTCGGTATCGTTGATAAGATGGATGATTCCGTTCGGACAAGCACGTGCGCACATTCCGCAGCCGATGCACTTGCGGGGGTCGATCTGCGCGATGCCGTCCTCGATCTTGATGGCGTCCTTGGGGCATACGGCAACGCAATCGCCGTAGCCGAGGCAGGCGTAGATACAAGCTCTGTCGCCCGAATACGCCATATTTGCGATACGGCAAGACTTTTCGCCAACGTAATCGTACTTCTTGTCGACCACGTTGCAGCGGCCGTTGCAGGCAACGTATGCTACCTTTTCCACAACGTCCTCCGCCTCAACGCCAAGCACGTCTGCAATGCACTTTGCGGAGCCGTCTCCGCCGGGGATACAAAGATTGGTCTTGTCGCACTTGCCCTCAGCAAGCGCCTTTGCGTACGCATCGCATCCGCTGTATCCGCAGGCACCGCAGTTGGCACCGGGAAGCGCGTCGCGAATTGCGAGATATTTTTCATCCTCTTTAATGCCGAAGAGTGCGGAAGCTACCGTAAGAAGCACAGCACACGCAATGGCGATAGCGGCAAGTATGAGTATGGGTATCAAAATTTCCACAGCTCTACCTCCTTACTTAAGAAGATTTTCCACAACGCCCGAGAAGCCGTAGAAGGCGAGGGCAACTATGGAAGCGGAAACGAGAGTTACGGGAAGACCCTTGAAGCACTTGGGTGCGGGGCAGTTCTCGATACGGGAGCGAACACCCGCGAAAAGCACCATCGCAAGCCAGAAGCCTGCGCCTACTCCGAGAGAGGAGAAGATGGACTGCACGAAGGTGTAGCCGTCGGTGATGTTGTTAAGGGTTACACCGAGCACGGCGCAGTTTGTGGTGATAAGGGGGAGATATACGCCGAGCGCCTTGAAAAGCGCGGGGATGAAGCGCTTGAGCATAATTTCAACAAACTGAACGAGCGCGGCGATAACAAGGATGAATACGATGGTCTGCAGGTACTGAAGCTTCAGCGGTACAAGCAGGTAGGTGTAGATGGGGAAGGTGGCAAGAGTTGCGAAAAGCATTACGAAGGTAACTGCAAGTCCCATACCGCTTGCCTGATCGAACTTTTTGGAAACGCCGAGGAAGGGGCAGATACCCAAAAACTGGTTAAGAACGTAGTTGTTGACGAGAACGCCCGTCATAAAAATAAGAATAAGCTCTTTCACTTTTCAGTTACCTCCTCTGCCTTTGCTGCACATTCGTTTTTGTTGCAGATGTGCGCGGTGGGGCATCCCTCACAGCTGAAGGACTTGCGCTTTACGCCGCCCTTCTTTTCGGTCAGCTTGTTCATAATTGCGATAAGGATACCGAATACGAGGAAGCCGCCGGGTGCCTGAGTGAGTGCGGGAATGCGGTAGGTGGAAAGGAAGGGACATACGATGCCTGCAAAGCTGCCTGCGCCGAACACCTCGCGGAGGGTTGCCATAAGCAGGAGGGCAAGCAGGAAGCCGATACCCATTCCGAGACCGTCAAGCGCGGAATCGATAATTCCGTTCTTGCGGGCAAACATCTCGGCACGGCCGAGAATGATGCAGTTAACAACGATGAGTGCAAGGTAAACGCCCAGCATATCGTAAACGGCGGGCAGATAAGCCTGAAGCAGCATCTGTACTGCCGTAACGAATGCGGCGATAATAACTATATAGCAGGGGATACGAACGGTATCGGGAATTACCTTACGAAGTGCGGAGATAACCATATTGGAGCAAACGAGAACGATCGTTGCCGCAATGCCCATGGAAAAGGCGGAGATCACGCTGTTTGTAACGGCAAGCGTGGGGCAGGTGCCGAGCACCAGTATCAGTACGGGGTTTTCCTTGATTATACCTGCAAGGAATACCGCAAGCTTTTTGTTGTTATTCACTGCTCGTTACCTCCCTTCAGAAGCTTGTACGCTTCAAATGCCTGCTTGATTGCTTTTCTGTATCCGTCGGTGGAGTAGGTTGCGCCCGCAACGTTCTCTACCTCGGTGTAGGTTGCATCGGTCTTGCCGTTGAACTGCTCGTAGTAATCGGGCTTTGCAACAACGTCGCCGATGTTGTCGGATTCGTTTTCATAGGTGGTGAGGGTGGAGATTATCTTGCCCTCGCCGTCGATAGCCACCTTAAGGGTGATATACTCACCGGAGGTGTGCCAATCACCGTTTATACCGTAGCCCGCCGCCTTCATTTCGATAACAACGGTGCCGTTTTCTGCGGTGTAGATCTTATCTACGTTCTTGTGTGCGCCCTCGGGCTTTGCTGCCTCGGTAAGCTTTTCGGACTTGTATGCATCGTAGATAGCGAGTGCGGCGGTCTTTTCTGCCTCGCCGGCATCGCCAACCACGTTACCATCGGCAACACCCACGAAGGTCTCACCGATTACGGCAACAGCGCCCTTGTCGCTGATATAAAGTGCGCTTACACCCTCAACAGAAGCGGTTGCAAACCACTTCTCGAATGTTACACCCTCGGTGCCGAGAGCTGCGTTGCAGTTATCCTGAAGGATCTGCGCGGGGTCGCGGAGATCAACGCTACCGCCGTTTGCGATGATGAATGCGTTAAGTGCCGCCTCGATTGCGGAGTAGTATGCCTGTGTGGTGAGCTTTGCGGTAGGACCTGCGATAATGTCGGTGGTGATGGTGGACTTGTCGTAGCCTACGAACTTAGCTCCGAGACCGACCTCGGCATACAGGGTCTCCTGCGATGCGATAAAGTCAGCACCCGTGATGGTACCGTTATTGTCGATACCGCACATAATTACAAGACCGGGCTTGTAGCCTGTAACGGTCATCTGGAACACGTAGCCGTTATCCGCCTTATATGCGGCGGTAACGCTTTCGGGGAAGCCTGCGCCCTCTACGGGAATTTCGGTGAAGTTGGTTCCGCCGGGAAGCACAACGGCAAGTGCGGCGTTTGCCTTTTCTGCCTGTGCCTTTGCGATGATAGGGCCGGTAAACATATTAACCACGGAAAGCAGAAGTGCAACCACAAGGCATATGGAGCCAAGCACTACCGTGGGCATAATTTTTGCTTTAAGCATTCTTAACACCTCCCAGGGGCTTTTTTGCGCACATCTTTTCGATGTAGGGGGAGAGGATGTTCATAAGAAGGATGGAGAAGGAAACTCCCTCGGGGTAAGAGCCCCAGAAGCGGATTAGCACGGTGATGATTCCGCATCCGAGCGCGAATACGCACTTGCCTGCGCGGTTGATGGGGGTGGTTACGTAATCGGTTGCCATAAATACCGCACCGATGATAAGTCCGCCACCGAGAAGCTGGTAAAGCGCCGCGTTAAGATCGCCCTTGATGATAAGGGAAAGCACGAATACCGTACCCATAAAGATAACGGGGGTCTCCCAATGTATTACCTTGCGCAGAACAAGGTAGATAAAGCCGAGGAGAAGTGCAACCGCACAGGTCTCGCCTATCGCGCCGCCGCGGTTACCGATAAGCATATCGGTAAGGGTGGGGGTAAGCTCCTCGCCCGCCTTGATAGCCGCAAGGGGAGTTGCACCGGAGGTAACGTCGGCAAACACGGTGTGGCTTCCGCCCGCTACCTTGGCAAAGCAGATAAGCATAAAGATTCGTCCGGTGATAGCGGGGTTAGCAAAGTTACAGCCGATACCGCCGAAAAGACACTTTACAACGATGATTGCGAAAACAGAGCCGACAACGCACTGCCAGATCTCGGTTTTTGCGGGGAGGTTAAGCGCAAGCAGAAGTCCCGTTACAGCGGCGGAAAGATCGCCTACGGTCTGGGGGCGCTTGTTAATAATGCAGAAGAGAGCCTCTGAGAGCACAGCGCTTGCAACGCACGCAAGCACGATAAAAGCCGCCTTGATGCCGAAAAGCACAACGGACGCAACGGTTGCGGGCAGAAGCGCTATCAGCACGTCGCGCATTACCGTCTGCGTGGTGGTGGTGCTGCGCAGATGCGGAGACGTGGATACTATAAGCTTTTCCATTTTCATATCTCCTTTACTTTGTCAGCGTCGCCTGATGAGCGAGGTAAGCCCTAAGCTCTGCCTTGGCGATGCGGTTGTTCTGTACGAGAGGTCTGTTTGCGGGGCAAACGAAGGAGCAGGAGCCGCATTCCATGCAAAGCATTACCTTTGCGGCATCAAGCTTTTCCATTCTTACCTCTTTCATTTCCACGTTAAGGGCACGTGCAAACTCGGTGGGATTGAGGGAGTGCGGGCAAACGCTTACACAGCGACCGCAGTGGATGCAAGCGGTCTCCTTTGCGGGAGTGCTGTCCTTTTTGTTGAATGCGGTTATCGCATTTGTGGTCTTAAGCACGGGATCTTCAAGGTTGCAGATGCAGACGCCCATCATGGGACCGCCGTAAAGCACCTTGCCTGCCTCCTCCTTAAGACCGCCGCCGAACTCGATCACCTTGCCGATAGCGGTTCCTATGGGGGCAGTTATATTCTTCGGCTCGCTTACCGCGCTTCCGTCAAGGGTAAGGGTGCGCTCCACAAGGGGCATACCCGTTTCCGCATACTTGGCAATGAAGGCAAGGGAGCTTACGTTCATAACGATAACGCCCGCGTCGGAGGGGAGCTTGCCCTCCATAACGGTTCTGCCGGTGCAGTTGTATACAAGCACCTTCTCCGAGCCCTGGGGGTAGAGGGAGGGGAGCTTCTTAACCGTAACCTTTTTGTCGTTTTTAAATGCCTCCTGAAGCCTTGCGATGCACTCGGGCTTGTTTGCCTCAATGCCGAACACGATGCTCTCGATGGAGGGGATGCACTTCTCAAGCAGCTCAATGCCCGCAACAACGTATGCGGTATCGTCAAGCATTGTGCGTGTATCTGCGGTAATATAGGGCTCGCACTCCGCGCCGTTGACAACGAGGGTGTTGATGCTGCCGTTCTTTGCGCCCGCAAGCTTAACGGAGGTGGGGAAGCCCGCACCGCCGAGACCGACAAGTCCGGAATTGCGAACTGCCTCAACAAGACTGTCGAGATCGGTGATAACGGGGGGAGCAATGCTCTCGTCTACCGTCATAAGTCCGTCGCTCTGGATGCGAACCGCGTCAACGGTCTGACCGCCGTAGCAAAGGTACTTGTCCACCTTAACCACCTTTCCGGATACGGAAGCGTGGATGGGAGCGGAAACAAATCCGCCCGCCTCGGCGATGACCTGACCGACCTTAACCTCGTCGCCCGCCTTGACTATGACCTTTGCGGGAGCGCCGATGTTCTGCGCTACGTGCAAAAGCACCTCGTCGGGAGGCGGCATCTTCACCGCGGGCATCTGTGCGGTGTTCTTGCGATGGGGTACGTGTGTGTTGCCCAAATACTTAAACCCAAACATAATTTATCCTTTCGTTTTTTCAACGTTATTTGACCAAAATGTTATCAAATCCGGGAGTGGTGAGTCGCTCACCGTTTTGCCTTACCCAAAGCACCTCAACGCCCTCAAGGCTTTCCGTGAGCGCCAAGCCGTCCTCGTAGCTCATACAGAACAGCGCGGTCGACAGCCCGTCCGCAAGTCCGCTGTCCGCACAAATGACGGAAACGAGTGCAAAATGCTCGGAGGGATAGAGGGTGTCCTTATCTATGATGTGGTGGTAATTTTTGCCGTCTACGGTGTAGAAGCGCTCGTAATTACCAGAGGTAACGCAGGAAACGTTTTTTAATTCAATGCGGCATACAAACGGCTCGCTTGACGTTTTGTCGGGGTTCGTTATGCCCGTTGTCCAGCCGCTTCCCGTCGGTCGGGTGCCGATACAGCGCACGTTGCCGCCGATGTTCAGCACGTAGGAG
>JAFOAB010000219.1 GCA_017382555.1 Clostridia bacterium | reverse complement strand
CGGATTGTGCGCCGCTTACGTTCGGGTTTTGCGGCACAAACACCGGTTGAGAGTTTTGAGGCTTAGTATAAATAAGAAAACGCGCGGTTCGTTTGCGAACCGCGCGTTTTTACATTACTTATCGTTGGAGGGGATGGGCTGAGGAGTGGTGGTAGGTCCGTAAACGCGAAGCACGTCGGGGCCGCCGTCCTCTGCGGGTACAAAGTAGATGCGGTCGATGCATGTCCATCTGTCAAGGCCCTTGTTGCCTATCTGGGAGTGGCAGTGGTAAGCAACGAAGTTCTCCTTGCCGTCGGGGGACTTAACGAATACGCAGTCACCTGCGCCGTCTGCATACGCGTTGTGGGTAAGTGCGCTGTTGTACTTATACTTTGTGTAAGGTCCAAGAACGTTCTTACTTACCGCATAAGCTTCACCGTAGTGGCCTCTGAAGTGACCGCTTGCGTACATCATATAGTAATAGCCGTTGTGCTTGATAAGCACGCCGCCCTCGCTGATGCGACCGTAATCGTCAATTTCATACCACTCGGAGGGCTGAATTACGCGCATAGCATCGCTTGCGATCTTGATCTTGCCGTCCTTGGGCTCGATCTCCTGAATGGAGATGTTGTTTCCGCGATCAAAGTAAACGTAGGTAAGATATACTCTTCCGTCATCGTCAACGAAGGGCGCGCCGCCGATTCCAAGCTCATCGTTGATCCAAGGACGCTCCTTGTCCATAACGAAGGGGCCGAGGGGCGACTTTGCACTTGCGTAGAATACTCGGAAGTCGTTGCCGCTTGTGCCGGAGCCGAAGCGGGAAGCGATAAGCAGGTAGAACCAACCGTCTTTGTAGAATACGTTGGGGCTCATAAAGAAGGAGATGGGCATATCCTTGGTAATTTCAAAGCCAAAGCCTGCCTCCTCCCATTCAAGCAGATCCTTGGAGGTGCGGATGCGAACGCGGCAAACACTGTTGATGGTGTTATCAAGCACGTAGGAGTAGTAGGTGCCGTCGTGGAAGAGAATTTCTGGGTCCGCACCGTGGAAGATGGGGTTGGTGAAGGTGGGGCCGTTGTAGGTATTTACGTATTCGCTTACCTCAACGTCTATTGCGTCGGTAGCACCGAGGATAAAGTCGGTGGGGTTATCAACCTTGCATTCAAGCACGGGGTATCTGTCATCCGCAAAGTAGAAGGAAAGGAGATTGCCCTTGTTTACAGCGGTAAAGCTGTACTTGTTGCCTGCGGTGATCTGCTGTGCGTGCTGACCGAGCAGGAAGCGCTTGCCGTGGATGTATCTGTAAGCAAGAACCTTTTCGGATGCCGCATCGTAGGAAAGGGCATAGCCCCAACCCTTTCTGTCTGTAAATACAAGCATCTCCTCGTTTGCGTGTGCCTCAATATTTGCGGTCAGCTTTTCACCTACGCAAAGCTTGCCGTCACCTTCAAAAACGGGCTGCTTAACGTCAGAGAGCTTAAGATTGGTGAAGCCGCCATCGAACTCGCTCTTGTTAAGACGGAGCGCGATAAGACCGCTTCCGTTTTCTGCGGGAGCGTAGTCGTATCTGGTTTCGCCCTTCTTGTGCTGGGAGCGGTAAAGCTGCTCACCGGTCTTAGCATCGGAAACAATGTAAATAATGAAATCGCCGCTTATCTTCAAGTAAAGATGGAGGTCAGAACCGGGCTCGATCTTGCCGGGCTCGCCGTGTGTCATCGTGCCCTGCCAAATACCGCGGGGATTGGTAACACCGATAGCACCCTTGTTGCCCTCTACACCGATAAATGCGTAGTAACCGGGAGTAAAGTCGTCATCAGCGGTGCTTTCTTTAGCTCTGCCTGCAGCGCCGCAGAAGAAGATTCCGCCGCCCTTTTGTGCGACAAAATCGGTCTCAAAAACATAATCAGCGCGGTTATCAACGTTTACGAGAGTGGTTGCGTGGCCCTTAGTTGCATCGTTTTTGATGCGAAGCGCTCCGTCGCGCACCTCCATGCCGCCGTAAACTACGTGAAAGTCATCCATACTTCCATTGGTAAGATCGTTTGTGTAACGAACGAAAACGTCCTGCTTCTTACCAACGGTAAATTTCTTATTTGCGCTTCCCATTTTAATACCTCCGTATAATTCAAAGTTCGCAAAAACAAATAAGTTATCAAGTACATATTAGCAAAAATCAGCACGTACAGTCAATACAAAAAATATATATCAATATATATAAAACACATATTTAGATATAAAAAACACACCTGAACGGGTCAGGTGTGTTTTTGTGGTTATTGTATTATTCCTCGGTCTTGTTAGCGGCGATGATCTTCTGCGCGATGTTGGAGGGAACCTGCTCGTAGCGTACGAACTCGAAGTCAAAGCTTCCTCTGCCCTGTGTCATAGCGCGGAGGGAAATAGGATAATCGAGCGTTTCGGATTTCGGGATCTCGGCCTCGATTACGGT
>JAFOAB010000218.1 GCA_017382555.1 Clostridia bacterium | reverse complement strand
TACGCAGCGGCAAAGGAAGGCATCCGCGGTCTTACCCGTGTTGCGGCTACAGAGTGGGGCAAGGACGGCATCAACGTAAACGTTGTTTGTCCTCTTGCTTGGACCTCCCAGCTTGAAAAGTGGAAGGAATACAACCCCGAGGCGTTTGCAGCAAACGTTCATATGCCCCCTATGGGTCACTTCGGCAACTCCGAAATGGAGATCGGCCGCGTTTGCGTACAGCTCGCAAACCCCGACTTTAAGTATATGAGCGGCGAGACCCTTACCCTCGAGGGCGGTATGGGACTTAGACCTTAAGCGTTTTAACGCTTAAGGTCAGCGATATAAATCCCTTGCGGGATTTGCGATATTCCAAGGGAGCGATATGCCCTTCGGGCGCGATATGTGCCCTATGGGCACGAGAAAAGCATCACCAAAAAACCGCACCGAAATCCTTTTACGGGATCTTGGTGCGGTTTTCTTCCTTAATTATTCATTCTTCATTTTTCATTATTCATTATTCATTATTCATTAAAAAATCGGCTCCGCTGTTGCGGAGCCGATTTGCCTTATGTAATTACTGCTTGTCAGCTGCCCAATCCTCGGCGAGCTGAGTGAGAGCCTTGTTGATGTTGTTGAGGTAAACCTTAGCGGTCTTTTCCTTCTTAGCGTAGGTGGACATCCAGTCTGCGTTAGAAGCACGGAACTGATAAATGAGGTCCTTGTTGATGTTACCGGGCTGATAGAAGTAACCGAGGTCATATACACGGTTCTTACGGATGATGTCAAGCATAGGAGAGCTTTCCTCATCGCGAACAACGGTACCGTTAAGGGTCTTGTCGTAGTATGCGGAAACGATGGTGCTGGAGGAGTAGTAGCAGATGGTCTCGAGAACCTTACCGAGGATCTCTACGTCATTCTGATGGAGGGGAGCACCAAGGAAACGTGCGGAGAAAGGAGCAACGGAGCCGTAGTAAGAATCTACGGAATCGTTAGCCTTGAACATGGGGAGAATACCGTAGTCAACGTCCATATCACGGAAAGCGTTGGTTGCGGTTGCAATGGTACCAACGAAGAAGAGTGCCTGGCTGTTAGCAAACATCTCGCGGCCGTAGAGAGAGCTGGAATCGTTAGTCCAAGTACCGTTCTCGTTGAACTTAACCTGGTAACGGAGAGCGCAATCCTCCTTGAAGAGGTTTACGTAGTTGCTGAATGCATTGTAAACTGCCTCAGTGCCGAGACCGAGAACGAGGTCGCCGTTATCGTCAACGTATGCGCACTCCTCACCGGAAGAGTGAACTACAGCGTAGATAGCGTCATCCCAAGAAAGAGCACCGTAAAGGTCCATATTGGTGAATTTATCGTCACCGTTGAGGTCCTCGGAGATCATTCTGGTGTATTCAGCGAACTTATCAAAGGTCCATGCGCCGTTCTCTACGAGGGTGTAAAGATCGGTGATGTTCTTTTCCTTAGCAAGCTCCTTGTTGAACATGATAGCAACGCAAGCGTCGATACCGTCGATGGAGTAGTCACCAACGAGGAAGAAGAGGGTATCCTTGATGGTGAGCTTGTTAACAACGTTCTTGTCCCAGTAAGCAGCATCGAAATCGAGGTTGGGAACAGCGTTCATATCGTAAAGACCGCCGTTCTGCGCAAGCTTGGTCTGGTCGTAAGCGGGGAGAACTACGAGATCGTAGGTGGGGTCGCCCGCATTCTTTGCCTGAAGGAACTTAGCGTAGCCCTCGTTAGAGCCGGTAGTGGAGGTTCCCTTGATGATCTCAGCATAGATGGAGATGTTGAACTTCTCCTCTACAAGAGAGTTTCTCTTGTACTTTGCCTCATCAAGAACGGAGCCGGAGCCCTCGGTGTACACAAAGTCACCGGTAGTGAAGAAATTGTCAAGATATACCTCGTATACCATGAACTCGTACTCGTCAAGATCCTCATCCTCAATGTGGAAGGGTGCGGTGGTCTCAACAGGTGCGGTGGTTACTGCAGGGTTAGCAGGATCGGTTACCGAAGGATTGGTGGTGTCGTTACCGGTCTTACCGCCACAAGCAGCAAACAGCATAGCGGTTGCAAGCATAAGAACCGCCATAAGCAATGCTAAAACACGCTTCATAATTTGTTTTTCCTTTCAAATTTGAATTAAAATCGAACCTCCCGAAAAATAGTGAGAGATTCACATTTATTTACCTATTCATTTTACAACAAAAACCTCCGATTGTCAAGATTTCATAATTATCACGATCGTTTTTCGTATAATGAGACAAAAGGTTATGCGGTTTTTTATGAAAACAGAACAACAATCGCCACATTTTTGACAAAAAAAGCACACCTCGTAGGGGCGTATCGCATTCTCGTAGGGGCGATTCACGAATCGCCCGTTAAGAGTGAATGTTGAAAACCGCTTTGCGGTTTTCTTCCTTTTCTTTTATCTATTCTCTCTTATCTTTTATCTACGGGCGAAGCCCGCCATGTAGGGGCGTACCGTATCTCGCGGAGCGAGATAGACGCGACCGAAGGGAGCCGACCGCAAAGCGGTCGATGATGGATTCCTTATCCGCCCGCGTTTCTGTTTTCAAAACGCCCCGAGATCCTTCGGTCGCGATTGCGCCCTTGCTGTCTTGCTCGAGCGAAGCGAAGCATCTGCAGGGCGCAATTAACGCTCCCTCGAGGATGACACGGGGCGTAGGGGCGTACCGTATCTCGCGGAGCGAGATAGACGCGACCGCAGGGAGCCGACCGCAAAGCGGTCGATGATGGATTCACGAATCGCCCGTTTAAATTCAAACAAAAAATCCGCTCCGAAGAGCGGTTTTTTCAATATGCCTATTATTTCTCGTTTGCCCAGTACTCAGCCTGAGTGGAGAGAGCGGTGTTGATGGACTTGAGGTATACGGTTGCGGTCTTTTCCTTCTTTGCGTAGGTGGACATCCAGTCAGCATTCTCAGCACGGAACTGATAGATAAGCTCCTTGTTGATGTTACCGGGCTGATAGAAGTAGCCGAGGTCGAATACGCGGTGTGCGAAGACGATGTCAAGCATAGGAGAGCTTTCCTCATCGCGAACAACGGTACCGTTAAGGGTCTTATCATAGTATGCGGGAACGATGGTGGATGCGGAGTAGTAACCGATGGTCTCGATTACCTTACCTGCGATCTCTTCATCATTCTGGAAGAGAGGCATAGCAAGGAAACGAGCGGAGTAAGGAGCTACGGTGGTGTAGTACTCGTCAATTCCGCTGTGAGCCTTGAACATGGGGAGAATACCGTAGTCAACGTCCATATCACGGAAGTTGTTGGAGATGGAGCCAAGGCTGCTGATGAAGAAGAGACCCTGGTTGTTGGCGAACATCTCAAGACCGTAGGTGGATCCGGAGCTGTTGGTGTAGGTACCGTTCTCGTTGAACTTAACCTGATAACGGAGAGCGCAATCCTCGTTGAAGAGGCTTACGAAGCTGTTGAAGCTGGTGTAAACGCCCTCGGTGCCGAGACCGAGAACGAGGTCGCCGTTGTCATCAACGTACGCACATCTCTGGTTTGCGTTGTGAACTACAGCGTAGATAGCGTCATCCCAGCAGAGAGCGCCGTAGAGGTCCATATTGGTGAACTTATCGTCACCGTTGAGGTCCTCGGAAACCATTCTGGTGTACTCAGCAAACTTATCAAAGGTCCAAGAGCCGTTCTCTACGAGAGTGTAAAGATCGTTGATGCTTCTTTCCTTTGCGATCTCCTTGTTAAACGCGATACAAATGGTAGCGGAGTGCGCGTTGATGGAGAAGTCACCGGTAAGGAAGAAGAGAGTATCCTTAATGGTGAGCTCCTTTACCGCGGTCTGATCCCAGTATTCAGCGGTGGTATCAAGGTGAGGAACTGCAAGAATATCGAAGAGTGCGCCGTTCTGCGCAAGCTTGGTCTGGTCGTATGCGGGAAGGACACAGATATCGTAGCCTGCGTCACCTGCATTCTTTGCCTGAAGGAACTTACCGTAGCCCTCGTTAGAGCCGGTGGTGGAGCTTGCCTTTGCAGACTCGGTGGTAAGAACTATGTTGAACTTTTCCTCAACAAGGGAGTTTCTCTTGTACTTAGCCTCGTCAAGAACGGAGCCGCCCTCAGTCTCATAGAGGAAGTCGAGGGTGTTGGTGCCGGCACTGAAGGACACCTCGTACTGAAGGAACTCGTAACCATCCATATCCTCATCCTCAATGTGGAAGGGTGCGGTGGTCTCTGCGGGTACGGTGGTCTGTGCGGGGGTGCTTCCGTCGGTGGTTGCCGCGGGAATGTCGGTGTTTCCGCTATCGCCGCTGCAAGCAGCAAACATAAAAGCGGAGGACAGCATAAGAACTGCCAGAAGCAATGATACTGCGCGCTTTTTCATAGTTGATTCCTTTCTTGGTAAAATATAATAATAAAAGCTCCCGATCGCTCGGGAAATAGTCTTTCGACTTTTATTAACTTATGGTAGCATAAAGCTCGGCATTCTGTCAACAACAAGCACTCCGCTTGTCCGTTTTTGGCTGTTCGAGGCAACAAATTGCGCGTTTTTGACGGTGAATTTTACGCAATCAGTCAAATATACACACAAACGTTATCGACACGCATACCGATACTTTTATACGATTTCAGTTTACTATATAAAATTCTCCTTGTCAATATTACGTAGTGGAGATAATTGTTAGATATCTTGACTAAAAGGCGATAAGCCCCGAAATTTCGCATCTGCCTTGTCAACAAAAAAGCACGCCACTGATTGACAACGCAATAAATTATAGTTATAATATTACAATAGGTTAATAAAAGCTGATTATCGAGGTTTTATTATGAATTTAATGGATGAAGCCGCAAAGCTGTATAAGGAAACCGCAGACGAGCTTTGCAATCTTGCTGAAAAGCTTGAAAAGCACGGTCGCAAGGCGGCAGGCATTGCGTACAACACGGCAAAAAAGGCGGCAAACGAAATAAAGGAAGATATCAAAACCGTAAGAGATCGTGACCCTGCGGCAAGCTCCGACCTTGAGGTTATGCTGCTTTACTCGGGCTTTCACGCAGTGCTTGCGCACAGAGCGGCACACGCCCTCCACGAAAGGGGCTACACCCTTGCGGCGCGCTCCGTGAGCCAGGCGGCAAAGTTTGTTACGGGCATTGAGATACACCCCGGCGCAAAAATAGGCAAGCGCCTGTTCATCGACCACGGCTGCGGAGTCGTTATCGGTGAGACGGCGGAGATCGGCGATGACTGTACCATCTATCAGGGTGCGACCCTCGGCGGTACGGGTAAGGACACCGGCAAGCGCCATCCCACACTCGGCAACAACGTTATGGTGGGCGCGGGCGCAAAGGTTCTCGGCCCCTTCACCGTTGGCGATAACGCAAAGATCGCGGCAAACGCAGTGGTGCTGCACGCAGTACCCGCAAACTCCACCGCTGTCGGCATTCCCGCAAAGGTAGTGTCCGTAAACAACAAGCGCGTGCCCGACCTTGACCAGATACACATTCCCGACCCCGTAATGCAGGAGATATGCCGCATCGAGCACCGCATTTACGAGCTGGAAAAGAAAATGAACGAATCGGAAAATACCGGAAAGGACGAATAAAATGGATATCCGTTTATATAACTCGCTTACAAGAGAAAAGGACGTTTTTGTCCCCAATGAGCCCGGCAAGGTGAATATGTACACCTGCGGACCCACCGTATACCACTTTGCGCACATCGGTAACCTGCGCACCTACATTATGGAGGATATTCTCGAGCGTACGTTTGCGTACTTCGGATACGACGTACACCGCGTTATGAACATCACCGACGTAGGACATCTTACAAGCGATGCCGATGAGGGCGAGGATAAGATGCTGAAGGGCGCAAAGCGCGAGAAGAAGACCGTGCTTGAGATTGCGAAGTTCTACACCGACGCATTCTTCGAGGACTGCCGCAAGCTGAACATCAAGTGCCCCGAGACCGTTGTACCCGCAACCTCCTGCATCGACGAGTTCATCAAGGTTATCGAAAGCCTGCTTGAAAAGGGCTATGCATACATCTCCGAGGGCAACGTGTACTTTGACACCTCCAAGCTTGAGAACTACTACGTTTTCAACGATTTCCGTGAGGAGGACCTTGCAGAGGGTGTACGCGAGGGTGTTGAAAAGGATAACGCAAAGAGAAATAAGACCGACTTCGTTTTGTGGTTCACCAAGTCCAAGTTTGAGGATCAGGAGCTGAAGTGGAACAGCCCTTGGGGCATCGGTTATCCCGGCTGGCATATCGAATGCTCCTGCATTTCCATGAAGCACCTCGGCGAATATCTTGACGTGCATTGCGGCGGAATTGACAACGCATTCCCCCACCATACCAATGAGATCGCACAGAGCGAGGCGTTTGTCGGACACAAGTGGTGCAACTACTGGTTCCACGTGCTTCACCTTAACGATGCAAGCGGAAAGATGAGTAAGTCCAAAGGCGAGTTTTTGACCGTTTCCCTGCTTGAGAGCAAGGGCTACGATCCTCTTGCATACCGCTTCTTCTGCCTCGGCTCCCATTATCGCAAGTCCCTTACCTTCACCTATGAGAACCTCGACAATGCCGTTGCCGCTTATGAAAAGCTCATCGCGCGCATTGCCGCGATCAAGGACGAGGGCGAAGCCGGCGGCGAGGGTGCGGAAAAGTGCCGCGAGGCATTTATGGCTGCTCTTGCAAACGACGTAAACACCTCTCTTGCCGTTACCGCGCTTTACGATACGCTTAAGGCGGACATCAGCGGCAAGGCAAAGCTGGAGCTTGTTGCGGAGTTTGACCGCGTGCTTGCGCTTGACCTTATCGGCGCCGCAAAGAGACTTCAGGAGAAGCAGGCGAAGGAGGAGGAGAATGCGGCTGATAACGCAGACCCCCGTACCGCCTATATCCTTGAGATGATCGAAAAGCGCAAGGAAGCAAAGAAGGCAAAGAACTACGCAGAGGCTGATGCCATCCGTAATCAGCTTGCACAAGAGGGCATTACCCTTATCGACACTCCCGAGGGAACTAAATTCAAGATCGAGGGCTGATATGTGTAACGAAAGCGCGCAGAAGCGCGGCAGATTTATCGTTATAGAGGGTATCGACGGCTGCGGAAAAACAACGCAGGTGAAGATACTGAAAAAAAGAATTGCCGAGGACGGAGGCTACGCCTTTACGACAAGCGAGCCGACCTGCAAGGCAAGCCACGCGCCCACACGCGCGGGAGCGCTGCTTGCTTCCGTACTCAAGGGCAAGATAAAAATGCCCGATTCCGCCATTGCGGGGCTGTTTTTGACCGACCGTATAATGCATAATAAGGACGAAAAGCTCGGCATCGAGGCGCTGCTTGCGCGCGGCTCGGACGTTATCTGCACAAGATATTATTACTCCTCGCTCGTTTATCAGGGCACACCCGAGCTTTACGATTGGGTGTTTGATGCAAACTTCAATTGCCCCGATATCCGTAAGCCCGACGTTTGCATATTCCTCGATATCGACCCCAAGGTGAGCCACAGCCGCGTAATGGGCAGAAGCACCGAGGCGGAGATATATGAAAAGGATACCGAAATGCTCGTCCGCGCACGTGAAAAGTACATAGACGTGCTTACAAAGGTCAAGGCCGCCCGCCCCGACCAGCGCATCGAATTTGTCGACGCATCCAAGGGCATCGACGAGATCGCAAATACGGTGTACGAAATAGTTAAGAGTATTGAACTCTGATAAGTGGCACCTGCCGTATGGCAGGTGCCACAGCTATATTCGCCTGCGGCGAGCGATATGCACAAGTGCGCGATATTGCCTACGGCAGCGATATGCGCTCCGCGCGCGAAATTTTCAAGGCGAATATAATATCGCTGCGACGAATGGGAGCAATATCGCTACGAGCGAAGCGAGTAATATCGTGCCAAGCGTAGCGAAGGCATTTCGCTAAAAACTTTTTCCGCCTTACCATCCCAAAAACCTCCCTTGTGGCACCTGCTATACGGCAGGTGCCACAGCTATATTCGCCCGCCGAGATCCTTCGGTCGCATACGTTGCCATCGTGCCTTTGCCGTCATCCTTGAGCGTAGCGAAGGATCTGCAAAGGCACCGCGTATGCTCCCTCGAGGATGACACGGCGGTGGGGGGAGTACCGTTTCTCCACCGTAGGGGAGGGGTCTCCCCTCCCTCGTTTCAACAAATCGAAAACCGTCTGCATTGTCATCCTTGAGCAAAGCGAAGGATCTGCAGACGGTTTTCTACATTTTCTGTTATCTATTATCTTTTATCTATTCTCTATTATCTAAGGGCGATTCGTGAATCGCCCCTACGATTTTAGCCAATTGTTACATCATAATACAACACCGTATGCCTATTATGCTCAATAACAAACCGTAAATGCCCGTCCTCGTAAAATCCGTCTGAATACGAAAAGCTGCCGGGGAAGTCCGTAAGGCGCGTCTTTTCCCACGTTTTCATATCATCCTCCGTTATCCACAGCTCATAGGGCGAGCGCATACAGCCACTTATGCCGCGCTTCAGCTCGCTGTTATTGGGTGTATGCAAAAGCGCGATCCTTCCGCCGTCCATCATAATGAGGCGCGGCTTGTTTGAGGGATTCGGAATATCCGTTACGTAATACTCGCCCCACGTTTTACCGCCATCCGACGAATCGCATCTCAAAAGATACCCGTCCAGATTGCGCATAAGCATGGCAAGTGTACCGTCAGAAAGCTCTGCCACCGTCGGCTCACCCCACACCCAACGCACCGTGTGCGGAATTTTTGCCGCCGTATATCTCTCCCAGCTTTTGCCGCCGTCCGCACTTATAAGCACACCGCACTCGCAATACGGCGTTTTCGTGTTTGTGGTTACGCACTTGCGCGTCTCCTCGCGCAGTATGCGATCGTGCTCCTCCTTTGTTACCGGATAGGTATGGTACGGAAGCACGACGTTGCCGTTTTTAAGCGTAAGCATTCCGCGCATAAATGTATATTCGGGGAAAAACGGAGGCGTGCCGTAATTCTGCCACGTGTAACCGCTGTCAAAGCTTTTCATCATAAAGCATTTCCAATCAAGGAACATACCGCTATGCACGGTAAGATATGCGGTTATCTCGTCCCCAATGCGCGAAAGCTCGGTGCAATAAACCGCCTGTCCGTCCTCGGGGTAGATGCTCTCGGGCTTAGTCCACGTTTTGCCCTCATCGGAGGAATGGAAAAAGTACACGCGATTTTCCGGAGCGGGTTCACTTGTTCCGCCACATTGGCAAACGCACAAAAGCTCGCCGTTCGGCATTCTTTCCACAAGCGGCTCACAGCTGAGCGCCCTTGTTGTTATCTGTTCTATTCTTATATTCTTTACCATTACAGTCTCTCCCTTATTTTTTTGCATCCGTTTATCAGCATATTCAGCTCGCTACCGCGGCTTATCATAGAGGCACCGAGATCTATTGCAAGCTCTGTCAGCTCCTCGTCCGCAGTAATAATGCCCCACGGCTTTTTCATTCTGCCTGCGGTATCGGCAACTTGTCTTATCAATCGCGCAAGAACCTCGCGCGAAAATGCACATCGCGGATCTGCAGAAAGGTCATTCGGCCCTATCAGTACGCCCTCCACACCGCGAGTGCCGAGTATCGATGCGCAGTTTTCCACTCCCTTTACCGTTTCTATCTGCGCGTAGATCTTCATTTCCTCATTAGCGATTGGCATATACTCAGCAAGCGGCGGGGGTGAATACATCGTATGTGCGCGTGTAGTGGAAATTCCGCGCTCCCCTATGGGTGCATATTTTGCGTAGCGTACCACTTTTTTTATATCATCTGCGGTATTGCACATCGGTAAAAGGAATCCCCTCACACCCATATCCGCAAGCCTTGTAACTGTGCCGCGGTCGCTATCCCCGAGACGCACTATGCAGTCCATCCCCACAAGACGGGAGTTCATAACAAGGCGCGCGGTAAAGGTGCTGTCAAATGCTCCGTGCTCATTATCCGCAATAATGAAATCCAGCCCCGCATTTTTAGCTATTATCGGGAAATTCGCAAACTGCACCTCGGAAAGCATAGTTCCCGACTTAATTCGCAGCCGTGATGCCAGCACGGCAAGTCCGTCCAGCCCTATACGTGCCTCGGACATGGTGCAGGTCATACCACGTTTCTCAAAAAATGTGCGAAGCGAGGAAAAGACGGTTTCCGCGCCGCCACCACCGAGGATGATATCAGACCTTTTCGGTAATATATCAAGGGCGCGGGAAAGCTGTTTTTCAAGCTCATCAATTCCCTCCCCACGATAAAGGCAGTCGCCACCCACAAGCCCGCTGACCGTATAGAGACGCTTATTTCCGCAAAAATACGGACGAGCCTCACCACAGCCGTCCTCTCCGACCTCGCCGAGTACGGAAAGCTGGGACGCGGTGCCGATATTAAGCAGAAGTGCATCCCCGCCCGCACCGAGATAGCTTGCCTGATGGTCGCCTACCGGTGTATAAATAAGGCAATCGCCGTACTTGCCTATCGGCGTCACCTCCGTATATGCGCGCGGCATATTAACAGACGGCGCATAGCCGTTTACAGCACCGTTTGCGGCGTAATAAAATCCGCTTGCGCACGCATCGGTTACGTGAGTTGCGTTAATGCCCGTAAGCGCCTTACAGATATATGAGCCAAGCGTGTAAAACGCATCGCACCTTGGCTTGCCCCACAGCTTTACAAGGGGCAAATTTGCCTTCAATGCAGTTCCCAGGGCGGAAAAATCCATATCCGAATCGCTTACCGCCTCCACTCTACCGTTCGCATCTCGCCACGAGCTGTACGGACTGACCGTTCCGCCCTGCTCCGTTATGTATCCATGCATCTGCACACATATAAACGCACGGCGCGGATGATGCTCCGCCACCGCGAGGAACACCCCCCTAACGGCATCCGCTACGTCTTCGCCATAGCATTCCCCACGTGGGAACGGCACAGAGCCATCGCACATCATAACCCCCACAGCGGAATCGAATAGCCTGTATTTTATAAAGGTACTGCCAACGTCTATCAGCAAATCCTTCACCATCACACCCCCTTTTTCCCATCTTATCACACAGAAACAGCAATGTAAATTGTTGTTTCTGCTCGATTATTGACTTTTCTGCTATCATCTGTTACTATTAAAGTATGAAAAACGAAT
>JAFOAB010000217.1 GCA_017382555.1 Clostridia bacterium | reverse complement strand
TACAATAAAAGTGCGTTCCTCTCTTGTTGTTCTGTTTTCAATGACCGGTTCCCGCCGCCGCTCATCGCGACAGCTTTGTTAGTATACCACTATACTCCCCAAATGTCAACACTTTTTTTGAAATTTTTTCAAATTTTTTTACTTTATTTTTTTGCCACCTTTTTCCTTCCTTTTAATAATATATATAGCCTTTTTAATACGGTAAAATTTCTTCTTCAAGCCTAGTTTTTCTTTGATTTTCAAAAACTTCACGGAAATGTAACAAATAGATTTGTAAATAAAGTTGACAGCATTGCTTTTTTGTTTTATTATATTATATTAGGAAATTATGCGTACAAGCATTATACGTGAGGTTATAAAATGAGTAAAAACTGTTCCTGCCCCGATAATC
This sequence comes from Clostridia bacterium, assembly GCA_017382555.1. Taxonomy (GTDB): domain Bacteria; phylum Bacillota; class Clostridia; order Oscillospirales; family CAG-272; genus RUG12395. Next base: position 2,829 of record JAFOAB010000217.1, on the reverse strand, counting down.
CCCGCCTCGGCAAGGTTGGCGGACAAGCGGTTATGGAGGGCGTTATGATGAAAAGCGGCGACAAATACAGCGTTGCCGTTTTGCAGGAGGACAAGAGCATAACCGTTGTTGACGGTGTGCATTCCTCTATCCGCAAGAAGCACAAGATCCTCGGCATACCCGTTTTGCGCGGTATCGTCAATTTTATTGAGACCATGATCCTCAGCTACAAGACGCTTTCCGTCTCTGCAGACGCCTTTATGGGCGACATCGAGGAGGAGGAAACAAAGCTTGAAAAGTGGATGAAGGAGCATCTCGGCGCCAAGCTGATGGACATCGTTATGACCATCGCAATGGTACTCGGCCTTGTGCTTGGTCTCGGACTTTTCATCTGGCTGCCAGATCTGGTGCTTGATTTTATTGAATGGATCGGCAAGTTCAGCTTCGGCGTTTTGCGCGCGCTGTTCTCCGGCGTTATCAAGATCGGCATTTTCGTGCTTTACATCTTCCTTGTTTCGCGAATGTCCTACATCCGCCGCACGTTTGAGTTCCACGGCGCAGAGCACAAGAGCATTGCGTGCTTTGAAGCGGGCGAGGAGCTTACCCCCGAGAACGCAAGAAAGTACTCCCGCTTCCACCCCCGTTGCGGAACCAGCTTTATATTCGTAATGATGCTTCTCGGCATCCTTGTGTTCACCCTTGTATTTATGATTCCCGGTGCGAACAGCACCTGGTACATCCGTCTGCCCCTGCGCGTGCTTCTGCTTCCCTTCATTGTTGGTGTGGGATACGAGTACATTATGTTTGCGGGCAAGCACGACAACGCATTTACCCGTCTTTTCTCCGCGCCCGGTCTGTGGATGCAGAGACTGACCACGCACGAGCCCGATGATGAGCAGCTGAAGGTTGCCATCACCGCACTCAAGTGCGCAATGCCCGAGACCTTCGACCGCGCAGAGATCGACGCGGAGCTTGAGGCGCTCAAGTCTAAGAAGGAAGAACCCACCGAAGAAAACACCGAAGATGACCAGAAGTGAGCTTATCGCGGCACTTGATGCCGCAGGCGCAGAGGATGCCGCATCCGAGGCAAGCATACTGCTTGACGGGCTGTTCGGCATCTCCGCCACAGCCGCACTTATCGACCGCAGCCGCGATTACGATACAGCCATACTGAACGCCGCCATCGAGCGCCGCAAGGCAAACGAGCCCGTGCAGTACATCGTCGGCAAGGCGTATTTTTGCAACGAGGTATATTATCTGAACGAAAATTGCCTCATCCCACGCGCCGACACCGAGCTGCTTGTTTGCGAGGCGGCTCGTATAGCCCCAAAAAACGCCCGCTTTGCCGATCTTTTCTGCGGAAGCGGTTGCGTGGGAATCTCGCTTGCTTGTATGAGAGGCGATATTTCCGGTGTCAGCGTTGATATTTCGGACGGCGCCCTTGAAATGGCAAAAAGAAATGCCCGCGAGAACGGCGTAGCCGACCGAATCGGCTTCATTTGCGGCGACGTTGCCGCCTCCCCTCTCGGCGACGAGAGGTTCCACCTTATAACCGCCAACCCCCCGTACATCACCGCCGAAGAAATGCGCGACCTCACCCCCGAGGTGCTGCGCGAGCCGCACCTTGCCCTTTACGGCGGCGAGGACGGACTCGACCTCTTCCGCGCGATGCTTACCGCCTGCGCCGCAAACCTTGCGGACGGCGGCTACATACTTTGCGAGATTGGCTTCCGCCAAGGCGATGACGCCATCCGCGTGAGTGCCGAATACGGCTTTGAATGTGAGATACTTACCGATTTCGGCGGCAACCCGAGAATCGCAAAAATGAAAAGGCGCATATAATTAATTTGATCGTACTTTTTAAGGAGATACATACATGAACATCGTTGTGCTTGCGGGCGGACTGAGCCCCGAGAGAAACGTTTCCCTTGTTTCCGGCTCCCTGATTGCGGAGAGCCTTGTAAAATCGGGACACAAGGTACTTCTGCTTGACGTATATTGCGGCACCGCCATCCCTGAGGAGGGCATTGCGGCGCTGTTTACCGATACCGCAAACGGCATTAAGACCGTTGAGGCGGAGCCCGATCTCGACGCCGTTAAAAAGGCGAACGGCAACCGCGACGAGCTTATCGGTATCAACGTGATTGAAATTTGCAAATTTGCGGATGCCGTATTCCTTGCGCTTCACGGCGCAATGGGCGAAAACGGTCAGCTGCAGGCGACACTTGACACCTTCGGCGTTAAGTGCTACAGCGGCTCCGGCTACACCGGCTCCTCCCTTGCGATGAACAAGGAGATCTCCAAGAAGCTGTTCCGCTTTGCGGGCGTTCCTACCGCCGATTGGATCTGCGTTACCTGCGACGATACCGCGGCAAAGGAAAAGATCCTCGCATCCATCGGCCTACCCTGCGTTATCAAGCCCCTTTCCTGCGGCTCGAGCGTAGGCGTTTCCATAGTTGATAACGAGGCGGAGCTTGACCGCGCGCTTGAGCTTGCGCACGCGTACGAATCCAAGATCCTTGCGGAGAAGAAGATCGTGGGACGCGAATTCTCCGTCGGTTATCTCGGCGGCACAGTGCTTCCGCCCATCGAGATCATCCCCAAGGCGGGCTTTTACGATTACAAAAACAAATACCTCCCCGGTATGACCGAGGAGATATGCCCCGCAGACCTGACCGAAGCGCAGGTGAAGCGCGTGAGCGAGCTTTGTGCGCTTGCTTTTGAGACGCTCGACCTTGGCGGCTATGCGCGAATCGACTTTATAATGTCTGAGGAGGATGGCGATTTCTACTGCCTTGAGGCAAACACTCTGCCCGGAATGACACCCTCCTCCCTGCTTCCGCAGGAGGC
>JAFOAB010000216.1 GCA_017382555.1 Clostridia bacterium | reverse complement strand
CTTCCGAATACCCTTGCCTGAGAAACGGCAACGTTGGGCATTCCCGCGGCGCTGAGACCGAGTGTTTCGTTGCCGATATAGGGCTCGCCGTTTACGTTATACATATTGCCGTATTCAACGTTACCGGCAAAGGACGGGAGATATCCGTACTTGCTCATAAGTCCGTAAGCGCCGTAGGATCTGTGTCCGCCGCCCATATCGTATACGTCGTACTTCACCCAGCCGTCGGTTATCATCTTGGATGCAAAGGTGCCGTAGGTATCGTACATATCCTTCAGGATATATTGGTCGAGGATGTCTATGCTGTAATCATCATCGCTCCAGACCTCCCAAAGGCCCGTCTCGCTGTTTTTCAGCAGCTTATCCTCGCGCTTGCTGTGAGTGTTGGGCGCTGCAAAGGGGCCGTTACAAAGCTCGTACCAGGAATCGGGCATTGCAAGCGTTGCACTGCCGTCCGAATTCTGCACGAACTCATAGCCCGACATAAAGCCGACAAACTGCGCAAGCATTCCCGCGAGAGTTTTATCCTCGTACTTTTCTATCGGCAGAACGTAATAGCCGTTTTCAGCCTCAAGCTTCGTTTTGCCGTACTCTATTTCCCTTTCGGCTGCCTTTATTGCCGCCGTGAGCTTATCTGCGGTAAATACACCGCCGAGAATGTACGAATCCTTAACGGTCTTTCCGTCCTTTGCCTTTGCGTAAAGCGTGTTCCACGCATAAACAAGGCTGGTGCCGTAGTTAAAGGATGAGCCGTCCGCAAGTGCGGAGGTAATGCCCGCGCTGTAAGCAAGCGCATAGGGAGCATCCCAAACGAAGTCACCTGCCGTATCGCTGTAGCCTACGGAACGAAGAAGGAAGGTGAGATAATGCGCGGCAGTTGCCTGAGAATCGGGATCGAAGCTCTTATCGGAAACGCCGAAGGTAATACCCTTTGCGTACGCATACGCAACGTATTTATCCGCCCATTCGGGCACGTCCTTGAAGGGGTGGGTGTAGAAGCCGGCAAGAGCCTCGTTTTCCGCGCCCATAAAGCGAACTATCTGAACAAGTGCCTCTATACGGGTAATTTCATCCGTGTAGCTCTTTTCCCCTGCCTTAAGAAGCCCAAGCGAGGAAAGACCCGTCTCGTAGCCCTTAAGTGTGGTAATATTGGGCGTCTTTGCCTTTTCAACGGGTGCGGGAGCTACCGTCTCTGTGTATTCTGAGATATCCTTTACCTCATCGAAATGAGTGGAAACAGACTTAAAATACGGGCTGCTCTTTGCGGTATCGGATGCGTACAGCTCCGTCTTTCCGAGCACGGTAAGCTTCGCGCTTGAGGTTGCGGAGCAATTCCATTCGAACTTGAGTACGTTACCCGATCTCCAGATAAACTTATAGGAGCTTGCGGTGGTTATCTGCGTACAGCCGTAGAAGGTGCCGATCTTCGCACTGTCGGTAATTTCAACCTCTACGTTACCGACTATCGTGGACATATAATAAGCAACGGAGCCGTGAAGCACGGATACGTCCGCATTGCCGCCTATTTTTATGTGCGCCGTTCCGGGGTAATCGCCCGTCATCTGCCTTGAATATGCAATTACATAGAGCTTGGAACCCGAAAGGATCGTTATGTTAGTGTCTCTTTCATCCAATGCAGTGGCACTGCCCACACCGCTTGCGTAACCGCCGACAACGGTAAAAGCTTTCTCAACGCTGCCGCCGGTCAGCTTAGAGCCTGTTATCTTCACACCCTCTCCAAGCATTACCGGATTATGCTGAGCAACGAGCATGTAGTACGCGCCCGTACAGTTGAAGTTTATATTTTCAAAGACCGTTTTGCCGCGACAAGCAAAGCTGTAAGCATCGGATTCAAAAGATGCACCGCTTGTGCGGTAGTCGATACCGCCGTACACGGAGGTGATGGTTACGGAGCCGCTATAATCGGTACCGTAATCAAATGCGCCCGTCTGGGTGTATTTGCCTACTACAACGATGGTACAATCCTTTGTAAGGTCAAGCGCACCGAATGCAAGGGAAAGCGAGCCGAGGGGGGAATCTGCGGATGAGCCGTCACCCTTTCCGCCCGTTTTAAGATATACCGTTTCCGCATTCTTGACCGTTTCGACGGTCGATGCGGAGGAGATAACGTTTACAACGTCAAACTGCGAGATTATGGTGTTGTAATTGGAGACGCCCTTCATATCCTCGCTTACGTTAAGGACGGTCTTATCCTTGACGGTAAGCTTGGCATTGGAGGCGTACTTACAGTTCCACTGTATCTCCTCTATCGTACCGCCCGTCCACGTAAACTCGTAGCTGTTTGCGGTTGCGGGCTCGGTAGCGCCGTAGAAGATTCTGACGTGTGCGTTATCGGCTATCTCTACCTTTACGTCGCCAACACTACCGGAGGAGCAGCTGACAGCAGTACCGTGCACGACCGCAGATGCCGTTCCGCCAAGCTTAATGGTGGCTGTGCCGGTATATCTTGCACCCATACCTCTGGAGAAAGGAATGAGGTAATAATTCTCACCCGAAAGCACGGTGATGCTTGTATCCTTGGGGGATGCGGCGGGATCGCTGTATCCGGTATAGAAGCCGCCGATTATGCAGAACGAGGTGGAGGTATTACCGCCCTTAAGCTTGCTTCCCGCAATGGTAACGTTCTCGCCCATCGTTACGGGGTTATGCCTTGCAATAAGCGTGTAATTTGCACCGAGCGCCTCAATTTTTATATCGCGGAACTCCGTCTTGCCGCAGCAAGCAAACTGCACGGCATTAACCTTAAATACCGCACCGCTTGTTTTTTTGTAATCCTTGCCGTCGTAAACGGACGTAAAGGTTACGCTGCCGGTATAATCCTTTGTGCTGTATCTGAAATTAGTGGATTGGGTAAAGGGTCCGCAAACCACAATGGTACAGTCCTTGGTAAGATCCAGCGCATCATACGCAGCCTTGAGCGTACCGACGGGGGTGGAGGCAGACGAGCCGTCACCTGTTCCCTTGTCCTTTAAATATACTACCGTCTTGTCATCTGCCGCATAAACACCGAGCATCGGCATCAAAACAGCGGCTGACAAAAGGCACAGTAAAAGCAATGCAAGCTTTTTCATTAGCTCTTCCTCGCAATTTCAAAAATAAATATTAACTATATTATATCAAATTATCCTCTGTGAAATCAACACACGCTTATAACATTTTGTTTCAAAATATGAAACAAAAAATATCACCCGCGGTTCACGTCTGATAGCTGTAAACCACGGGTGATAAGCTTAATTATTTACCGTAATGCTCGCGAATAGCCGCGTTTGCCTTTGCTATAACCTCATCAAGCGCCTTTGCGCTCTTTACGTTGGTTATTCTTTGGCGCAGAACGTAGCCGTTGATCCTTCTCATCGCGTCAAAGTTAAGACCCTCTCCCGTCTCTGCTTGATTATCGGGCAGGATAACTCTGACAAGCTCGTCAACTATAAGCTTCGGGAATCTCTTATCGTAGAAGAGATCCTCGAAGGTAGTGTTCTTCGTAACAACGGGCATGGACGCATCATCCTCCACGCTCACGGTGGTGGAAATACGAATGTCACGGCTGGAGGCAGCGGCACTGATAGTATAATCACCGCCGAGAACTCGGTAATCCTTCAGCTTGGTATCGTAAACGCTGAACGCGCGGTCGCAAAGCTCGAAGGTAACGGTCTTCTCCTCGCCTGCCGCAAGCTCGATCTTCTCAAAGCCGACAAGCCACTTATCGGGTCTGCCGAAGCCAAAGGAGCTTTCACCGACAAAGGTGGATATTACGGGATGGGGACAAGCGGAGGCGTAAAGCTGAACGACCTCCTTGCCTGCTACTGCACCCGTATTCTTTACGGTTACGCTGACCTTTCTACCGTCAACGTTAATTGCGGTGTATTCAAAGCTCGTATAGGAAAGTCCGTGTCCGAAGGGGAACAGAACGTCCATCTTGCGCTTATCGTACCAGCGATATCCAACGTAGATATCCTCGCCGTAGAAGCATTCGTCACCGTCTCCGGGGAAGTTAAGATAAGCGGGGTTATCCTCAAAGCGTATGGGATGTGTTTCCGCAAGCTTACCGGAGGGATTTACCTTACCGAATACTATTCTTGCAACAGCACCGCCAAGCGCCTGACCGCCGAGATATGCGTGAAGAATTGCGGGTGCATCGTTTACCCACGGAAGCTCGTTGGGGCTTCCCGCCATCAGAACTACCGCAACCTTGTCGCAGACCTCGCATACAGCCTTGAT
>JAFOAB010000215.1 GCA_017382555.1 Clostridia bacterium | reverse complement strand
GGCTGTCTTGCCGTGCTCTTAAAAGCTTATATGTAGAAATAACCATAAACATGATAGCAAGCGAACGAAGAATAGGGACAACAACAAAATACCCCATTCCACCTGAAACAAAAAGCCCTTGTGAAATATTATCAAACATATTTATACTCCTGTTAAAGCAAAAATATATATTAAGAATACATCGGTTTTCTGTTTTCACATTATAACATATGCACCTTTGACAGTCAAGGTGTGAGGTGTTGACGCAAGGCTTTGATGTAACGGTTTTTTCGGCTCTTGAAGTCATTCGGACACCAAGAGCCGAAAATAAGGTATAGGCATCGATAGCTCAATGAATATAAAATATATTGTTATGCAATAGCAGGAAAAAGTATTTAGCACTGCATTTTTTAAAAACAAGCTTATTTCGGCTTGCCCTTAAAAAACAGGGAAGCTACGAATCCGAAAAGCAGTGCGGCGGTAGTACCGCCGGATGCGGCAGAAAGCGCTCCGGTAAAAATACCCGAAAAGCCGTTTTCGTCTATAGCCTCGCGGACGCCCTTGTATATTGAAAAGCCAAAGCCCGAAAGAGGCACAGTGGCACCTCTGCCCGCAAATTCCACTAACGGCTCGTAAATTCCCACGGCACCCAAAAGCACTCCGAGGCAAACGAACAGCACAAGCGTTCTTGCAGGGGTTATTGCTGTCTTGTCGATAACAAGCTGACAGACCGTTCATAACAGCCCGCCCACAATAAACGCCTTTAATACGGATAACAGCATATTAGCCTCCTATACGGGAAATGCGCAGCAGATGGCAGATACCGGGTATCGTATTGCCTTGCTGAACGCTTGCCGCATTCATAAGCGCGCCCGTTGCGGCAAACAGAACGTTATTAAGCCTGCCCCTTTTAATGTCGGGCAGAATTAGGGAGGATAGTATGGAGGCGGAGCATCCGCAGCCCGAGCCGCCGCATTTAATATCCTCGTCATTTGGGTCGTATATCATAAGTCCGCAATCGAGGTGGTTTATAATATCCTTATAACCGTTTTCCGCCATTAAAAGCTTGAAAAGGTCACTGCCCTCGGCACCCAGATCCCCCGTAAAGATATAATCAAAATCCTCGGGACCTTCACCGGTTTCGCGAAAGTAGGAAATATAGGTATCTGCGGCCGCAGGTGCCATTGCGGCGCCCATATTGTTTGCATCGGTAATGCCGCTGTCCATCATTCTTCCCGTGCAGACGGCCTTGATCTCCGCAAGAGCGTTTTCCTTACGTTTGCCCACAATAAACGATGCACCACCCGTTACCGTCCATTGTGCCGTTGGTGTTTTTTGGCTTCCGTATTCTATGGGGAATCTGAACTGCCTTTCCGCGGAGCAGTTGTGCGAGGATGCGGTAACAGAGCAAAGCTCTGCGCCTCCGTTTAGCGCGAGTGTTGCAAGTATCAGCCCCTCCGCGGAGGTAGAGCAAGCGCCGAATATGCCGAAAAGCGGCACCTCATACTCCAGCAGACCGAAAACGGATGCTACGCATTGGTTGAGAAGATCTCCCGCAAACATACAGCTTAATCTTTTTGGCTCTATACCGCCCTTTTCGAGCGCCTTTGAGAGGGATAGGCGCTGTATCTCCGCCTCTGCCTCCTCCCACGTTTTTTTGCCGAAGCGATCGTCCGTATACGTTATGTCAAAAAGGCTTCCTATCTGCCCACGTCTCTCTCTGTTGCCGCCGACAGATGCGGAGCAAAGAATATACGTCGGTTTTGTTGGCTTTATTACTCTCATATCGTCCTCCGTAATTTTTAATTAATATCTCCCGCTATGACCTTAATATCCGCGTGGCGCTCAATTTTTATATTTGATTTTTTAACGTATATGTGTTACAATTAAAATAATAAAGAAGGGAGGAGCTTTTATGGAAACAGGTCTTGGCTTTTCCGTAACGGATTATTTCGGTATACCGGTTACGGAGCTTATTCGCATCGCCGTAAAAAACGGCTTTTCCGCAGTTTCTCCCACCTATTCGAGGCATATAGCGGAGGATTGCAGGGTCGCACGTGAATGCGGTGCAAAAATACAGTTTTTGCATGCACCCATAGGCAAGGCCGCCGATATGTGGAGCAAGTGCGACGAGCGCAGGAAGATTGCGCTTGAGGAGCATATAAAAGCCCTTGAGTGCGCTGCACACTATGAAATCCCCGCAATTGTAGCGCATACGTGGATCGGCTTCGATAATGACCATACGCCGACAACCGAAGGCCTTGATGCGCATTCCGTCCTTGTGCGCAGGGCAGAGGAGCTTGGTGTTAAAATTGCATATGAAAACACCGAGGGCATCGAAACGCTTTTTGCACTTATGGAGCGTTTTGCGGGATGCGATACCGTTGGCTTTTGCTGGGATTCGGGTCACGAGCTTTGCTATAATAACGGTGACGATCTGCTTGCCCTGCTTGGTGACAGACTCCTTGTAACGCATCTTGACGATAATCTTGGCGTAACCGATCCCGCGGGAAAAACGAAATGCACGGACGATTATCATCTCCTGCCGTTTGACGGCAAGGTGGATTGGGCGCGTGCCGTAAAGAATCTCAAAAAAGCGCGAAAGCAGGATTTTTTGAACTTTGAACTTAAGTTCAAGGCATGCAGTGTTGCTGATTCGCTTTACGCGTCATTAAGCGTTGAGGACTACGTTTGCGAGGCTTATAAGAGGGCGGATGGTATACTTAAATCCGTTTACCTGACTCTTGGTAAATAATTTCTTTTGAGGTGGATTATGAACAGACTCTCAGCTGAAGAATGTGCAAAAAGATGGCGGTTTTCAAGCCGTTTCTGTACCGTCGCGGCGATTGTTTTGTCGATTTTATTTATAATGATCGGTTTAATAACACAGAAGTATTGGATAGGTCTTTATTCCTTGCTTATTATGCTTATTTTGCCGAGGATAAAGAAATATTTTCTTGGCATTTATATTCTCACACCCTATTACTCGGAGTGTGATCCCAAAAAGCTTTATGAGATTATCCGTTTGACAGGCTATGATGATAGCCGCGATACTTATAAAATTTTGGCTTACACTGCGTGCGGTAAGCATGCTGAGGCTGTTAGTATTGCGAAAAACAGTATTTGGTCTACCTTATCCAAGGGGGCAAAGCTTAAGAAGGTGCTTGCGAAGGCTATTTTTGCCTTTGATCAAATATTTGTAAGCTCCATTATGGCGGAGGACACGGAAACCATTACGACTACGCTTGATTTTCTTGATGAATTGGTGACGGGCGTTGACGTTGGCGAGGGCTACGTTGCCTCCTCTGATGTAGTGAAAACGGCACGCTTTATGCGCGATGGAGACTACATAGGTCTTGAAGCTTTTCTTGCGGATAAGGTTAAGGAGATGGAATCGCATGAAGCAAACCGCTATGTGAGCAATAAGTCGCTTAATAAGCTTGTTTTGCGATTTGCATACGCGTTTGCATGCTATAAAAACGCGAATACGGAGAGAGCTTCCGATGTTTTTGCTACGATCGTTACTGTGGGCGATGGGACGTACCCCGCACAGCTTGCAAGCGATATGCTTGATGCAATTAGTGAGGGACGCGAGGTCATTAGAACAGCTTGGGAGTTGGCACCTATAAGCGAAAAAAGACCGAAGCTCGATTTGGCGCTGAACGTCGCTACCCCAATAGCCTTGTTAATCAGCATAGCTGTATCTCTTTTTGCGGTTGGATACTCCGTATATGACAGTTTTTTTGCTCCTAAAGAGATTCCCGTGCATTTTGAGGGCATTTATCTTAATATGCCTGCCGAACTTGTTCATTTGATTTACGGAGATCCGGAGGAATGTGGCTACGAAGAGTATTTTGATGACGAATTCTATATTGATTACGGTGTTTTGTATGAACGTGAATATCTTGGATACGTTGGCACAATGTGGTTTGGATTTGTTGAGGTAAACGGAGAATATCTGTTGGATGAAGCTGAATTTTACTTTGTTCGTTCAATAATGGACCAAGACACCTATGATGAGGCAGTAGAAGCTACACTTGAATATTTTAAGGATACTCTTGATTATGCGGATACCGATTCGGTGTATATGCCGGAATATAAGGGTGCTATCTGCTGGTATATTGAAGAAACAAACGTGTGTTATGCATACTTTTACGGAGTAGACGAAAGCGGTAATGAATATTCGTCCTTTTCATTTGGAAGAGTTGATTTAAAGTAACGTCGAACGTCCTTTACCTAATAAGCTTGATTATCAAATATACAATCCAGTATACATATAAACGCGCAAATGCTATTATTGGACTCTGTCACTTCTGATATGTAAATAGGGAGGAAGCCATGTTGAATTATACGGATAAGCAGATAAACGATAACCGTCTTTATCTTGAAGCCCTCTCGGAGCGCTATCCCACGATACGCGCTACCGCGGCAGAGATAATCAATTTGCAGGCGATACTCGATCTTCCCAAAGGTACCGAGCACTTTATGTCCGACGTGCACGGAGAATACGAAGCATTCAGGCACATACTCAACAATGCCTCCGGTTCTGTACGTGAGAAGATAGATATTCTGTTTTCCGACACACTTTCCGATGTAAGGCGCGCCGAGCTTGCAACTCTCGTTTATTATCCGAAGGCTAAATTAAAGGAGCTTGTACAGAGCACCGAGAACGAGGGGATCCTCTATCTCGATATACTTACAAAGCTTATCGCTTTGTGCCGCCTTGTTTCCTCCAAATACACGCGCAGTAAGGTGCGTAAGGCTTTACCCACTGATTTTGCTTATATACTTGAGGAGCTGCTGTTTTCTCCCGAGTGGGACGGAAACCGCTCGCAGTACCGAAATAACATTCTTTTGACCATCATCGACCTCGGTCAGGCGGAGAGGCTTATAATCGATCTGTGCGATACGATCAAGCGGCTGATAGTTGACAGACTTCACATAGTTGGCGATATTTTCGACAGAGGCTCACGCCCCGATATAGTGCTTGACGATCTTATGGAGCATCACGGCGTTGACGTGCAGTGGGGCAACCACGATATACTGTGGATGGGCGCGGCAACGGGAAGCAGAACCTGTATTGCCAATGCGCTGAATAACTCCTTTACATACGGAAATCTCGACGCGATAGAGATAGGCTACGGAATCAATCTCCGTCCGCTTGCGCTGTTTGCATCCGAGGTGTATAAGGATAACGACGTTTCTGCGTTTATGCCAAAGGATAAGGGCGACACAACGGCATACTCGAATAACTCTCCCGACCTTATTGCAAGAATGCATAAGGCAATTGCTGTCATACTCTTTAAGCTTGAGGGGCATATCGTGCGCCGCAATCCCAATTTCGGAATGGATGACAGACTGCTGCTCGATAAGATAGATTATAAAACGGGAACAGTTGAGCTTTACGGCAAGCAATATCCGCTGAAGGACAGCAGATTCCCAACTATCGACCCCGATGACCCATACCGCCTGACCGCAGAGGAGGAGCAGGTTATGGATCAGCTTAAGACTGCCTTCCGCAGAAGCGAAAAGCTGCAAAGACACGTGGAGTTCTTGTTTGCGAAAGGCGGACTTTACAAATGCTATAACGGCAATCTGCTGTTCCACGGCTGCATTCCTATGAACCCCGATGGAACGCTTATGGAGCTTTCGGTCGAGGGCGAGATGCTCAGCGGCAGAGAATTGCTGGATGCGATAGAGCGTATGATACGCAAGGGCTATCATTCGTCTTGGGGCTCGGACGAGCAGAAAAAAGCGAAGGACTATATGTGGTTTCTGTGGTGCGGAAAGAACTCTCCCATTGCGGGCAGAGAGCGCATGACCACCTTTGAGCGTTTGCTTATCGACGATCCCGAAACACATACAGAGCCGCGCAACAGCTATTACGAGCTTTATCATAACGAGAGCGCGTGCCTTAAGATACTTAACGAATTCGGGCTTTTCGAAAAGCACAGCCATATAATAAACGGGCACATCCCCGTCAATAAAAAGAAGGGCGAAACTCCCATAAAGGCAAACGGCAGACTGATCGTAATTGACGGAGGCTTTTGCCGTGCGTTCCGAGAAAAAACGGGTACTGCGGGATATACGCTTGTTTATAACTCCTACGGTATGCGTATTATAAGTCACGAGCCCTTTGGCGGCAGACAGAATGCAATAGACGAAAACAAGGATATTTTGAACACCGCAGTGGTTTTTGACGTGGCGGAAAACAGAATAAGAGTTGCCGACACGGATGACGGAAAACGTATCAAGGAGCAGATAGACGGTCTTTTGTTACTGCTTTCGGCGTATAGGAGCGGACTTGTAAAGGAAAAGAAAAAGTAAAAAAGGAGAATTGACAAATGAAGCCTTTTCTTGGAATCAATGTAACGGAAGACAAAAAGAACACCAAGCCGAACGGCATGGAAATGATGGTTGAAGAGCCGTCACAGGAGCTTGCAGCATCGCTTGAAAGCTCTAAAAGCAAGATGGACGAAACGGAGAAAAAGGCAAAGCTGCCGCTTGCTTTGCGTATTATACAGTTTGTAAGTATGCTGGGTGCCGCAATATTCGTTATCGGGATCCTGCGCGGCCTTGACGATATTACGCTTACCGAGGCTTACGCCAACGCCCCCGTGCTTTTCTGGATTGGCGGCGCTTGCATAGTTTTGTCTGCAGGCTTGTCATTACTTGAAAAAAACAGGAAAAAGAACGTGCTTGAAAGCGATGACAGCATCCGTACACTTTCGAATATATCCGCCTCGGTAGAAACTATATTTGCCGATCTGGGTGTGCCCGATAATGCAAGAGACGTGGATATTTTTGTATTCCAATATAAAGATAAAAACGGCGAGACGAAAATTGTGGCGGGTAATCGTCCGTTCATGTTTATGAACTTTTCGTTTAAGATCTTTGCCGATTCAAAGAAGTTCTATCTTGCAAATATTGAGGGCAAATACGAATTCTGCCGCGATGACATTAAGGGTATCAGAACGGTCGGAAAGCGCTATTCGATGAACGATTGGAACAAGGAATATCCCTATGACGATGAGCGATACAAGAAGTACAAGCTTACCCTTGACCGTTACGGCGTTATCTACGGCAAGAATTATCACATTCTTGAAGTTGAAAGCAACGGTCAGCTTTGGGGAATATATTTTCCGTCATATGAGCTTCCCCTATTTGAAGCACTGTCCGGTATGAAGGCGGATGAGGCTAAATAAGAGTACTGATCCAGTATATAAACCCATAAGCAACACCCGAAAGTGTGCCGTAAAGCAGAACGGGGCCCGCTACGGTGAATATCTTCGCGCCGACACCAAGCACGTATCCCTCTGCGCGTGTGTCGATGGCAGGGGAGACGACGGCGTTTGCGAAGCCGGTTATCGGCAGTAGTGTTCCCGCTCCCGCGTGTTTTGCTATATCGTCGAACACGCCGAGGCAGGTCAGCACTGCAGATGCACCGATAAGAAGCACGCAAACGTAAAGCGAGCTTGCCTTTTCGCTGAATTTAAGCAGATCGAAGAAGACGAAATATATAAGCTCGCCGATAGCGCATATCGTACCGCCAATTAAAAAGGCGAATGCACAGTTTTTCAGGCTTGCGGTTCTTTTGGCGCGCTTGGTTGTCAGCTTTACGTAATTTTCTTTGTTGAATTTCATAATTATCCCCCATATTTCATTGATTAGATTATTTGCAATCGGAGGCAAAAATATGCGAATGTACGATCTTATTCATAAAAAGAAGGAGGGCAAGGCGCTCTCCACCGAAGAAATAAATTATTTCGTCAAGGGTGTTACGGATGGCACTATCCCCGATTGTCAGAGTGCAGCACTTATGATGGCGGTCTGCCTCAAGGGAATGGACGATAGGGAAGCAACCGATCTTACCCTCGCTATGCTTGCATCCGGTGAAAGCGCGGATCTTTCCGCAATTCCCGGTCTTAAAGCGGATAAGCATTCCACCGGCGGAGTAGGTGATTCCACCACACCTGTAGTTATACCCACCGTTGCCTCCTGCGGTCTTAAGGTGGCAAAAATGAGCGGTCGCGCACTCGGTCATACGGGTGGTACCATAGATAAGCTTGAATCCGTGCCCGGAACGAGGGTGGAGCTTACGCCCGAGGAGTTTGCCAACACCGTTAACACCGTGGGCGCCGCAGTTATTGCGCAAACGGGCACGCTTTGCCCTGCGGATAAAAAGCTGTACGCTCTCCGCGATTTCACCGCAACCGTTGAAAGCAACGCTCTCATTGCATCCTCCATTATGTCCAAAAAGCTTGCATCGGGTGCAGACGTTATAATGCTTGACGTAAAATACGGAAGCGGTGCATTCGTTAAGGACCCCGAGGATGCGCGTGAGCTTGCACGCCTTATGGTGCGCATAGGCGAGGGTGCTGGAAGACGCGTCGGTGCTATCATAAGCTCTATGGACGTTCCGCTCGGCCACGCTGTCGGAAATGCGCTTGAGATGTATGAGGCATCCGACATCCTTTGCGGTAACGCACCTGCCGATAAGCTTGAGGTTTGCGTTGAGCTTGCGGCGGGTATGCTTAAGCTTGCGGGAATATGCGATATCGAATCCGCAAGAAAAATGGCAAAGGAGACCATACTTAGCGGCAAGGCATTTGGCAAGCTGTGCGAGATGCTTGAGGCGCAGGGCGGCGACACCACCGAGCTTCGTAACCCCGAAAAGCGCAGATACGCTCCGTACAGATATGAGCTGAAGGCGGCACGTGAGGGATATATTTCCTTTATGAATACGGAGGAGATCGGTCTTGCCGAGGGTATGCTCGGTGCAGGCAGAACGGCGCTTGATGGCGGTGTTGACTACCTTGCGGGACTTGAGATAATAAAAAAGACCGGGGACAAGGTGTCCCCGGACGATACGGTTATGGTGCTTTATTCCTCCGATAAGGCGCTTTTCGATGCTGCGGCAAGGAGACTTGAAAATGCCATCACCTACTCCGATGAAAAGCCGGAGGTACCGCCCGTAATCTATGCTACGGTCGGCATTTAAATAACGGTAAGAATACGCGCCGTGTAAGCGGGAAGGATAAGCTTGTCCGTAAATATCTCATCGGTCAAGAGATCCTTGCAGCCTGCGGTAATATCAACGGTGCGTGGGGTATCCGATGCGTTGGCGGCGAGGTAAATTACCTTGTCGCCATCCTTTCTTTCATATATAAAAAGTGCACCGCTTGAAACGAGAACCTTGAATTCGCCCTTCGCGAATACGGGGTTCTCCTTTCTTATTTTGCCGAGAAGCTTATAGTGCTCGCGAAGCTCGGTATTCTCGCGCCCCCACGGGTAGGGCATACGGCAGAAGGGATCGCGATATCCCTGCATACCCGCCTCATCGCCGTAGTAAACGGAGGGAACTCCGTAAACCGTGTACTGTATTGCGGAAGCAATCTTGAGTAGCTTTTTCGCCTTTATCAGAGCATCGTCTGTCAGCCTACGCTCGGAAAGCTCTGCGGCTGAAAGCCCAAAATACTCCTTATCGCCAAGTACGGAAAGGATTCTCTCCGTATCGTGAGTGCCGAGTATATTCATAAGGGCGTGTGCGTTTTCGCGCGGGTAGGTAGCAAATATTTCCGTCAGCGTGTCGGCAAGTATGGCGGAATCACCGTACTCAAGGTAGCCTATTACAGCACTTCTGAAGGGGTAATTCATAACGGAATCAAGCTGATCGCCAAGGAAATACCTTCTTCTTGCGCCGTATGCAATCTTTGTTGCGGCGTTTTCCCAAACCTCACCGATTACAAGGGCATCGCCCTTTGCGCCTCTTGCGGCTTTTTTCAGCCCGTCAAGAAAGCTGTCGGACAGCTCGTCCGCAACGTCAAGTCTCCAGCCTGCAGTACCTTTTTTAAGATAATGCGCGATAACACCGTCATCGTTCAGAAAATATTCGGAGCAGCCCTTACCCTCGTGCTTCAGTCGGGGAAGAATTTCAATGCCCCACCAAGCCTCGTACTTTCCGTCGGGGGTAAAGTTGAACCAGGTGTAATACGGGGACTC
>JAFOAB010000214.1 GCA_017382555.1 Clostridia bacterium | reverse complement strand
GAACGAACGTTCGTTCTTTCATACCTTTTCTTTTTAGCATTCGATAGTATAAAGCGAATACAGCTCTGCGTATTTACCGCCTGCCGCTATAAGCTCGCTGTGAGTGCCGGATTCCTCTATACCGTTTTCAGTAAGAACGAGTATCCTATCCGCATTCTTGATAGTAGTAAGGCGATGCGCGATGGTAAAGGTGGTTCTTCCCTTCGCAAGCACCTCGAGAGATTTTTGAACAAGTCGCTCACTCTCGTTATCGAGCGCGCTTGTTGCCTCATCGAGGATAAGTATGGGAGGATCCTTCAAGAACACACGAGCAATGGAAATACGCTGCTTCTGACCGCCGGAGAGCTTAACACCGCGCTCACCAACGTAGGTATCATACCCATCGGGAAGCTGAGAAATAAACTCATCCGCGCCAGCCAGACGCGCCGCCTCGCGTATCTGCTCATCGGTTGCATCCGCCTTGCCGTAGGCAATGTTTTCGCGCACACTGCCGGAGAAGAGATATACGTCCTGCTGTACTACACCGATATTGGAGCGAAGCGATGCAAGCGTAACGTCCTTTATATCGGTACCGTCAACCGAAATAGTACCCGACGTAACCTCGTAAAAACGAGGAATAAGAGAGCAAAGCGTAGTCTTACCGCCACCGGAGGGGCCTACAAGCGCAATGCTTTCGCCCGCCTTTACGTCAAGGGAAAGGTGGGAAAGCACGTCCTTATCCCCTTCCGCATATCTGAATGCAACGTCCTTAAAGGACACGTTACCCTTTACGTCATCAAGCACTCTTGCGTTCGTTGCATCGGTAATATCGGGCTCTATCGCCATAATCTCCGCGAAGCGCTCAATACCCGTCATACCGCGCTGGAACTGCTCGGCAAACTCGACGATACGGCGAATGGAGGTCGTGAGCGTTGTTACAAACAGCAAATACGCAATGTAATCCGCTGCCGTAATACCGCCGTTGATAAGGAATATTGCACCCGCAACAACAACGATTATGTACATAAGTCCGTCAAAAAGACGGGTACAGCTGTGGAAGCCGCCAAGAATTTTATATACGTGCTTTTTAACGGTAAGGAATCTTTCGTTGCCCTTATCAAACTTTGCCTGCTCATGCTCTTCCTTTGCAAAGCTTTTTACCACGCGAATGCCGAGCAGGCTATCCTCTACGCTTGAATTAAGCTCACCCACCTGCTTTCTGCTTTCCTTAAAGCCGTCCTTCAGCTTTCGGTTGAATATAGCAAGGCTGATAACCATAGGAGGAAGTGCGGCAAACACAATAAGGGTAAGCGGTACGTTCATACCACAGAGTATGACAAAGGAGCAAACGATCTTGATGGATGAGATAAAAAGCTCCTCGGGTCCGTGGTGGGAAAATTCGGTGATATCAAAAAGGTCCGAGGTAATGCGCGACATAAGCGTACCGACCTTTGCGCTGTCATAATAAGAAAAGCTGAGCTTTTGAAGGTGCGCAAAGAAATCGTGGCGCATATCGGTTTCTATCTTCGTGCCCATTATATGGCCATAGGACGCCATATAGTAATTCGCAAGCGTGTCGATAATGCGAAGCACAAGATAAAGCACACCGCATTTCAAAACAAGGGATACGGTAAGGGATGCAAAATCCTCTGTTGCTCTGCCCGTTATTTCGCGCACGATCATGGGAAGCACAAGCTCGCAGACCGTTGTAAGCGATGCACAGAACAGATCGAAGATCAGCATCGGCATATATTTTTTGTAGTAAGGCAAAAAGCTTTTTAAAAGGCTTACCTTATTTTTCTTCTTTTCAGACATTTTTCACCTTTTTTTGAGAGAACAGCCATTTGACAACGTCCTCATTATTACCAACATCGGCAAAAATGGAATGTCCCTGACCGGGATAAACGGTAAGGCGGACATTATCCCCTGCACCGAGCCTTTTCAGCTCATTATAAAGCTCATCCGAGAAGGAATACGGCACAAGTGTATCGACATCGCCATGGTGTATCCAAACGTTATTTTTGGAAATTTTATGTGCAAGCTCGATTTTACCGAAGCCGGCAACGGCAACAGCACCCGCAAAGCGGTCGGGGTATCGCTGCATCATATCAAACGAGGCGAAGGCACCCATGGAATTACCCCAGAGATATACCCTATCCTCATCATACAGCATATTGGCAAAGCAATGATCAAATATCTCAAACGCAAGCGCAAGCTTTTCGGTAATATCATCGGAATTGAAGTGTTGCTCCTTGACGTTCCAATCCACCCACTGCACTCTGCTCGGGGCTTGAGGCGCAATGATTATTACGTTCTCGGAATAATACTCCGACTCTGTCAAATGTGGAATTATGGATGCGGTAGCCACGGTAATATGCTTAAGATTGTCTTCACCGCAGGAGCCCATACCATGCATATATAGAAGCACGGGATATTTACGGTTAGCATCAAAATTTTTCGGCTTATAAAGCTGATACGGCAAATCGATATGGGCAGTATCCGCATACTGCCTCATATCGTTCCAGCCCTCATTAAGATTTTCAAGAATATTCTTCATCTGCTTTATTTACCGAGCGTGTGGGAGAGCATCCAATCGATTACCGTGGTGTTCTTACCAACCGCCGCAAAGATGGTATGTCCCTGACCGGGGTATTTTGTAAACTTAACGTTATCTCCTGCTCCGTTAGCAACAAGGGCGTCATACATATTTTTGTTACCGGAATAAGGAACTGTGGGGTCGACGTCGCCGTGATGGATCCAGATATTGTTCTTTGCAAGCTGAGGCGCAAAGGCAACGTCACCACATCCCGCAACTACTACAGCCGCAGCATAGGTATTTGGATATCTCTGCATAAGATCCCAGGATGCGTATGCGCCCATGGAGTTACCCCAGAGATAAACTCTGTTTTTATCATAGGAGATTCGCTCGAACCAATAATCAAACACCTGAACCGCTTCGGAAAGGCACTGAGTAATATTCTTAGATGTATATTCACCCTTCTTGTAGTCGCAGTTTACCCATTGCTCGGAGGAGAGACACTGCGGTGCTATGATAATGATATCATCCTTGTACTTTGCATTTTGTGTAAGCGTATTAAGCACACTTGCGGAGCCTTGGGTGATATGGGAATTATCGTTACCGCGAGAGCCGTTGCCGTGCATAAACAGAAGAACGGGATACTCCTTGGTAGGATCGTAATTCTTGGGCTTGTAGATCATATATCCGATGTCAATGTCGGACGTTCCCGGATAATCGTTCATATCGTTCCAACCGTCATTGAGCATAGCAAATCCATCCGGTACCTCACCGCGCTCATCCTCTATAAGAAGCTTGGTAAGACCGGTTTTACCTTTAATATACTTTTCAACAAACATATCTACAGCATAGGATACGCAATTGGGGTTAAAGCCAACGATAACGATCTTCTGACCAATCTGAGAAATAGAATATTCGTTGGAGCCAAGCTTTGCGGTTGCATCCGCACTTTCGGCACGTCCCGAAAGACCGACGATAATTTCGGTAGCGGAAGCATCAACGTCGCTTTCGCGCTTTACCCAAAACGAAACGCCGAAGGCATCATACATCATAGACTTAAGATCGTTTGCGGCAGAATATACGTTCTTAGCGCAATCATCACCGATTACTATGTAGTAATCCGTTTTTCCGGAATCATTAATAAGAACAAGAGAAGGGTCGGCGGGCTCCGTTACAGGATCGGTTACGGGCTCGGTAACGGGATCGGTAACGGGATCGGTTACCGCAGGTGCGGTGCCACCGCAAGCAAATAAAGCGGGAAGAACAGTGATAAGGCATAAAATTGCGCACAAAATACGTTTCAAGGGACATACCTCCAAATTAATATTTACATTAATATTTTACATCATAAAAACACCGAATGCAAGTGTTTTAAGCAAATGCATTCGGTGTTGTTATTTAGATGTTGTTCTTCTTCTTCATCTGTGCATAAACCTTAACGGGAAGACCGAAGAGGTTGATGAATCCTGCACTGTCATTCTGATCGTAAACCTCATCCTCATCAAAGGTTGCAATCTCGGGATCGTAGAGGGAGAAGGGAGAGGTTACGCCTGCATTAATGATGTTACCCTTGTAAAGCTTAAGCTTAACGTCACCGGTAACGTTCTCCTGAGTCTTCTCAACAAATGCGGAGAGTGCCTCGCGGAGAGGAGTATACCACTGACCGTAGTAAACAAGCTCGGAGAACTTAGAGCCTACAAGCTCCTTGTAGTGCTGGGTATCGCGGTCAACGGTGATGGTCTCAAGAACTCTGTGAGCGCGGTAGAGGATAGTTCCGCCGGGAGTTTCATAAACGCCGCGGCTCTTCATTCCAACAAGACGATTTTCAACAAGGTCTAAAAGGCCGATACCATTTTTACCACCGATTTCGTTCAAGG
>JAFOAB010000213.1 GCA_017382555.1 Clostridia bacterium | reverse complement strand
CTACGGCGGACGCCTTGCAGGCGCGACACAAATTGCAAGCGTTGAAATTCAGAAATAACTACGTTTCATAAAGCGAAGGCAGACATCACAAAATCGTGATGTCTGCCTTCTTTATACAAAAATAACCCTTACAAAAACTGTCAGGGTAAAAAAACAATACAACCTATCGGAAGTGTTTTTGCCGATAGGTTGTATTTTGCATTATTTGATGATATAAAGGAGAAAACAAGCAAATATCCTGCAAGCATATGAATATTACCATTCGCCGGCATATGATTTATATGATATCAAAGTGTCTACTTGAAAACTGCTGTTCTTGAAATAATAGGACAGACTACGGTTCTCTGTCCCGGGAGAATAAGACATAGAACCGTCAGAGGTCACTGTCTTGGGGTTAATATGAACGGATCCGATTTTTCGGATCCGTTCATATTTATTTATCTTTAATTTTTCCGCGAAGGTAATCGGCGATACAATCATCCGGCACTTCGGGATCGTCCGAAATATAATTCTCGTCAAACCAATATCCGCGCGGGTGGCGCTTTGTGCGGTAACGGTTATGAGGTGCGGGAATGGGATCGTCGGCACGAAGAGTTGCCGCGCAAAGCTCGGAAAGCATTTCGCATTTTACGGCTGCAAAATCTGCATTCTCCCAAAGGTTGTTAATCTCAAACGGATCGGATGCGAGATCATAGAGCTGACCGCGCCCCATCATATCCATAATGATCTTGAAATCGCCCTTGCGAAGCGAGCGTAGCTGACCGCCCGAGGTCCACGAGCTTATGCAGGCAAACGTAGTTCCGTCCGTTATGCATCTGTCATCGGTTACGGAGAGCCTATCGCGCTCATTCCAATAAAGTCCGCCGTGACCGAACTCGCAATACGCGGTATCGAATTCCCTATCGGGTACGCATTCGTTCTTAAGTAGGGAAAGCATACTGCGCCCCTGACAGCCAAATGGAACATCCTCACCGCACAGCTCACAAAGCGTGGGGAGAATATCAATAATGCTTACGCAATGCTTATCGTCGCAAGCTTGAACAACGTCCGGTCCCTGCCATACCATATTGATACGGCAAAGTACCTCGGGAAGTCCTACGCCCTTGCGTATCAAACCGTACTCTCCCGCAAAATCGCCGTGGTCGGACAAAAAGACGACAACGGTATTTTCGCGCAGACCACGCGCTTCAAGCCCCTCCATAAATCTTTTGAACTGATCATCGATAAGGCGAAGCATACCGTGATAATTTGACCTTACACGCGCAATTCGATTTTCTATATCGGGTCCCAAAACACGCTCCCACGCCTTACGCTCCCAAACGTAGTCCTCGCCCTTAATGGCACACGCCTCGGCGCCGCAGTTAAGCGGAGGAAGTGACTCCGTCGGGAACATATCGAAATACGGTGACGGAACCTGATACGGATTGTGCGGCTCCGCAAACGAGAGCCAAAGGAAAAACGGATCTTCGCCGCGGTGATTATCTAAAAAATCAAAGGCGGCACTTACGTTTCTGTACGGATGCTGATTTTCAACTCCGCCGGGCGACGGAACGTGGCTTTCCATATGCTTAGAGGCGGAAAGAAACGCCTCAAATTCCTTCTGCTGATCGGAAAAGCTGCCGTCATCCTTCGTACCCAAATGCCCCGTTGCCTTAACGTAATCAAAATCGTCCGCCTTACGGTAGGTGTGATTTTTTCCGCACAGAGCAAGCGTATATCCGGCGCGCTTCAATACGTCAAGAATATCGTCTCCCCTTATTACGTCGCACATATTATGATTTGTACGCGCCTTGTGGCACGAGGGATAGCGCCCCGTGAACATACTTATCCTCGACGGTACGCAAACGGGATTTGGAGTATATGCTCTGCGCATATCGTAGCCGTTTTCCGCAAAGCTGTCGAGATACGGCATAGTATCAAGGGAATATCCGCATCCGCGCCTAAGATCGGCACGGTGCTGATCTGTCATCACTATAACTATATTCTGCTTCATATTCACCTTTAAAAAGCAAAGGGCTGTAATGTTATTACAGCCCTTTTCAGTCCATATGACCTTACGGGCAAGTTATATTTTTTTACTTAGTCCTCTGCCTTAGCAAACTGCTTGTTGATATTGTTAAGCTGTACAGCTGCCGCACGCGCGGTCTGCTGAACGGTGGAGGAGAAGGTGCCGACCTTATTGTTGTTTACAAGGCTGGGAATGGTGGTGGTGTAGCTACCAACCTTGAAGTAAGCTCCAACGTCGAATACACGGGTGCTGAAGATGATGTCGAGCATCTCTGCGCTTTCCTCATCGCGGATAACGCTACCTACGAGAGTCTTCTCATAGTAAGCGGGGGTGAGGATGGACTGAGAAACGTATGCCATATACTCGGTAATTACGCCGGTACGGTCAATATCCTCAGAATAATAGGGGATGCAGAGGAACTGGCAGTGATATGCGGAAACGAGATGTCCGTAAGTGTCCTGCTGCTCGCTGAGCTTGGGGAAAGGAAGAATACCGAAGTCGGTATCCTTATCGCGGTGCTTAGGAACAGTATTAAAGGTGGTCATATAGTAGTATGCAAGATCCTCATCGAAAACCTTGATACGGTTGGGGTCCCAAGAGGAGGAGGTGGTATCGTATGTCTGATAGTTGAAGCAATTAGAGGTGCTGTGAACATCCGCGTACTTTTCGAGAACGGAAAGTGCGGTCTCGGTATTCAGAGTAAACTCTATCTCGCCGTCATCATTTACTGCGCAAATACGGCTGAGAGAGGAGTTAAGAACCGCAAGAGCAGCATCGCTCCAGGTCATAAGACCATAGCGGTCGTTAATATCCATCTTATCGTCACCGTTAAGGTCCTCGCCAACCTTCTTTACTTCTGCAATAAAGGTGTCGTAGGTCCACTTATTCTCTCTTACGAGCTGATAGGGGTTGAGAAGATCGGAACCGCTCTCAAGGATACCCTTGTTGAACATAATGCAGTGGGTGATAATGTTATCGGTAAGGCTGATATCACCGGTGGTGTAGTAAAGCTTACCTGCGATGGTAAGATCGCGGTTAGCCATCTGGTCCCACCAAGAACGGGTGGTATCGATATAAGGAACGCTGTTAAGATTTGCGATGTATCCGCTCTGCGCAAGAGTGGATACGTCATACGTACCGATCATTGCTATATCATAGTCAAAGGATGCGGCATCATAGGACTTCTTCATCTTGGTAAAGCCCGTACCCGTTCCGCCGGAGGAGCCGAAGGAGATAGCATCTACGTTTTCGATAACGATGCCGAGCTGCGCTTCAACAGCCGCATTCTTACGGTAGATAGCATCACTTACAACGTCGGTACCAAGTCCGTCGCTCTGGAAATCATTATTTGCAAAGTTTCCGCAAACGAGAACGGTAAAGGTATATCCGTCATAGTAAGCATCCTCGGGAATGTCGGGGGTTTCGGGTGGGACGGTGGTATCTGCAGGGTCGATAACGGTGGGGTCGGTAAGCGCAGGAGTAGTATCAGCCGTAACGGGTGGCTTGCTCTCGCCGCAAGAAATAAGCGCGGGAATGAGCATCAGTGCAATAAGAACAAGGCAAATGAGTCTTTTCATTGCGAACCTCCTGAATTATTATTTTATTTGTAGGATTTTGAAATCGCCTTTGCGGCCTCCTCAGCCATCAAATCATAAAGCTTATCACCGGGATGAACGGAATCGCTGAATGCCTCGGTGCTGCCGAGCTTTCTTTGCGCAGATGCGGTCTTAAAAAGCTCGCCGGCAATTTCGGTAGAGATAGAGTACATATCGATCACGGGACATTCGAGCCTTGCCGCTACGTCCTCTATTGCGGGGATAATGATGTTTTTAAGGTCATTTCTTCTCTGTGCCGTATCAAATCTGTCGGTACAAATGAGAAGATAAACCTCCGGATTCGTATCAAGCGCACGGTAAGTATTCACAAGCTTTTCAAGCGATTCGGTGAACTTTTTGCTTACCTCGGTGTTTTGGGATGCGGTATACGCATCGTTTGCACCAAGCATTATAAGCACGATATTCGGCCTGGATTTAAGGCTTGAGATATACTCGGGAGACGCTGTGTACGCTATGCTCTGGTCGCTTGCGTACTTATACGTAATTTCCGCATTGTTTATGGCATAAGCTCTGCTTCTGCCGCAGTTAACAACCGCAAAGGTGTGGCCGGGATACATCGCAGCAAGCTTTGATTGAAGCATTGCGGGGTAGGACGTCTTGTTTCTGTTTGACGCGCCGACACCGTACGTAATGCTGTCACCGACGCAGGTGATGCGGAGAAGCTTGGGCATCTCCGGCAAAGCAACCTCGGTTGTTGGAGCTTCCGTTGCAGGAGCATCGGTTATGGGAGCCTCGGTAACAGGCTCCGTTACCGGATCGGTAACGGGCTCTGTTGCCTCAGCTGTGGGTTCATTGTTATTATTAGCGGGCTCGGTGGTTGCCTCGGGCACCTCACCGGAGCATCCGCAAAGCGGAAACACAAACAACGCAAGCAGCAAAAATGAAATGAATCTTTTCATATCATTTTCGCCTTACTTGGCAAACTTGTGAAATACGTAAGCTGCAAAGTTGGTAGGATCAAGCTGCTCTGCAGTCTTAACACACTCTTCAGCCTTAGCCTTGTCACCAAGTCCAAGGTAACCGAATGCCTTAAGAATGCTTCCCTTTACAACGTGACGCTCGTCAAAGTTGTACTCGAAGGGGCAGGGGCAAGGAGAACCAACGCCGTAGTATGCGGGAATATCCTTGTCTGCAATCTCCTTCTCGCCGTTTGCTATCATCTGCTTGAGAAGAGCCTCGCCCTCCTCCTTCTTGCCGTCTGCAAGGTATGCAAGAGCGCGGAAATAGGAGATTTCGGTGGGAGCTGCGTGATCGATCTCTGCCTCTGCAAGGTACTCTGCGTACTTTGCATCGTTACCGCATTCCTTAGCGGCAACTGCGGCACCGTAGTTGAGGTGGGATTCCTGTGCGAAGTAGTTCTTCTCCTCGCCGTAGCAAAGCGGGAAGGTGTATCCCTTCTCAAACTCTGCAAGAGCTGCAGCGGCATTGCCGTTGCTCAGCGCCTCAAATCCGCGGAGGGTGTAGAGCCAAGCGTGGTGACGGGTAAGGTTACCCTCGCCGCCCTCGTAGGTGTGGAAGCGGTGGTCAAGAAGAATGTCGCGCGCCTCGTCAAGTCTGCCGAGCTGGGTAAGGATGATGGACTTATCGAGAGTGCAATCATCTCTGTCAGCGCAAAGCTCGGGATACTTGTTGTGAAGCTCAAGTCTCTCCTCGAGGGACTTGCCGCCGTTCTTCTTCAGCTGGCAAAGCTCGTAGAAGATACGGGACTGGGTAGGAGCGTTGTCAAGCGCATTCTGAAGCGCGTTAAGAGCCTTATCATAATCGTGCTTCTTATCGTAGTAAGCAAGACCGAGGTTACGCCAAGCGGGAGCAAGGGTAGGAATAGCGGCAACTGCAGCCTCCCACATCTCGATGGCGTCATCGTAACGGAGACGGTCGTAGTAGAGACAACCGAGATAGTACTTAGCCATTGCGGTGTCTGCAAACTTAAGAACTGCGATATCATCAAGACGTGCGGGGAAGCAAAGTGCCCAGTCAAGCTTTTCAGCTGCCTCTGCATAGCTTCTGTCGCCGGTGATGAATGCCTTGTGGTAAAGAACCTCGGGCTTGGTCTGATCAGCCTTATCAAGCTCTGCAAGAGCGTCAGCCTTAAGACCTGCGCGCATATAGTCGATAGCGCGGTCGATGAAGTACTCGTGCTTATCGGGCTCTGCGTCAAAGAGGGGGTCAAGCTCTGCGATTCTCTTCTCTATCTCAGCATCACCGGTCAGCTTGCTCTTAAGACGGAGTGCGTTGAGGTTCATAGTGTTAACGGAGAGAGAAACGTCAAGGTGCTCGATAGCAAGCGCAATGTTTCCGCGCTTTACGTCGATCTCTGCAAGTGCATAGTAGCCTGCAGACATATACTTGTAGCTCCATACAGCACGGTAGATAGCATCGTATGCTTCATCATCGCGGCCGAGGAAGCGGAGTGCGATACCCTTTATGTAAAGAGCCTCGGTATCATCGGGGTTGTCGTTACGGAGGGTAAGACGCTCGATAGCCTTATCAGCATACTCGATAGCCTTCTCAAAGAGTCCGCGGTTGAGCATCATGCCGGCAAGAGCGGTGTTACAACGGGAGTCACCGGGATCGCGGGAAAGAGCCTCAAGGTAGTAATCCTCGGGCTGATATGCAAAGTGTCTGTACTGCTCGAGGTGCTTACCGTTGATGAAGAGCTCCTCAACAGTACCTATCTCCTTGGGAGGAAGTGCGGGCTTACGAACCTCGATGGGCTTCTTGTTGCCACGCTGATAGTACTTGTAGCCAACAAGCTCGTTGCCCTCAGCATCGGTGTAGCTTGCACTTACCTTGGTGAAGTCAACACCCTCTGCATCAACAAGCTTCTGGTAGGTCTTTTCGGGAGAGCAGTCAACGCTCTCGTCAAGAAGGATCTTATCGCCTTCCTTGAGGACGATGCGACCGTTCTTGAAGTCACCGGTAGCGTAAAGACCAACGTAGATCTTGCCGTCGCGCTCCTCAACGTTGATTGCAGCGTCGATGGTCGCGTTCTTTACCTCTCCGATGTCGCGTACGGGATACCAGTACTGATCGAAGGTACGGGTCTCGTAGGGCATAAGCCAGGTAAAGTCAGGCTGGTTATCGGTGTAAACACCGGTCATAAGCTCAACGTAGGTGGAGCCGTCATCGGTAAGGTTGGAGCACCACTTCTTACCGAAGGGATGGTTACCCCAGTGCCAAAGCTTCTTACCGGGGGAGATGTGATGGTTTGCAACGGTTACGATACCGCACTGCTTGGAGTGGTCGTAGCCGGAGATGTAGTCCGCATCACTCTGTCCCTTGGATACAAGGTAGGAGGAAGGAACGCGAACTGCGGAAAGGTCATGAATATCGGTACCGTCGCCGAAATCGAAGGGACGAGCGGTGTGGTAAATTCCCTTAGCGATAGGCCACTCAAGAACCGCACGACGGTCGTGGTCGTTTACGTACTCAACGTCCGGCGGGAATACTACGCGGTAGTCATCATTGATCTCAACCGCGAGGTTAGCCCACCACATAACGGGCTGACGGTAGGGGGTTCTGTTGTAAAGCTGAACCTTTGCGCGGAAGTAGGAACGGCCGGGAACGATGGTAATACCTGCCATACCCTTCATTCTGTAAAGGGGATCAACCTCACCGACCCAAACGGTCTTCTCACCGTTCTCGTTCTCCTCGATCTTAGCCTCGAGAGGCATATAGGTAGTGGGACGATGGTGCTGAGGCCAGTTGAACTCGATACCACCGGAAACCCAAGGACCTGCAACGCCAACCATTGCGGGCTTGATTACCTTGTTGTGGTAAACGAAGTCATAACCGGTGGTCTTATCGAGCGCGCGCTGGATCTTACCGCCGATCTCGGGAAGAACCTCAAGATAGATGTACTCGTTTTCAAGAACTGCGCCGTTGTACACCACGTCCTTCTTCTCATCACTGATCTTAGTGGTGAAGGGGATGGGGTAAAGGCGTCCGCTTGCACCCTGATAAGGCTTCTTCTCAAAGAACATGGGAAGGCTTTCGGGAGCACCGGGCTGATAGGTAGGGATAGTAAGCTTTTCAAACTTAACCGTTGCTTTCTTGCTCATAATATCTCCTTATAATAAGAGTGATAAAAATTCTACAACTACATTCTATCACTATATTTTCAAGGTTTCAAGTTTAATTATTGAAGAAAGTTTTTTACTTTTTTGACTTGACACGTTTTTTTGCAAAATGATATAATTATCAAAACGAAAGGAGGCGATGCTGTGAAAGCGTATATTCTCATCCAAACGGGAAACGCGAGCACTCATTGGACCTCCCTTTTTTTGCGCGGAATTACGGATGAGGCCAAGGCAAAAGGCTGGGAAACGGTAATGGCTGAAAGCGATGGAGCCACTCTTCCGGATTCCCATCTTGATGCAAGCTGTGTGCTAGCCATAGGTTCCTCCTTTGATTGGACTGTAAGCGTTACGCGTATGCTGCGTAGCATGAACAAAAAGCCCATACTCGTCGGATGCGCTAATCAAAACGGACTTATTGCCTCGGGTTATTCCGTTGCAGACTATGAAAGAGCTACCGAAAGCCTGCTTGATTATTACTACGCAAACGGCAGAAGACGCGTTGCACTTTTCGGCATAAATAACGACAGCCCTGCCGACTTATTAAAAATGAAGGCTTTTTTACGTTATGACAGCCGCTTTACCTATAATGATATTTTCTTTTTCCGCGGCCAGACGAAAAACGTATGCGAAAGCCTTGTTCCCCTTGCATCAAATTACGATGCCGTAATAAGCGCAAACGACGTTGCGGCGCTTATGCTTATGCAGACGCTTGAAAATGCGGGCATTCGTGTGCCCGAGGATATCTTCGTTTCGGGATTTGGCGATATAACGTACAGAAAAAACATTAATTCCCGACTTACTGTCGCGACACTTGATTGCGTTAAGGCGGGCAGATCCGCAGTTGACATCTACTCCAAGATATGCAAGGACCCTTCCCTTTCCTACATAACGGTAAAAATGAGCTGTGAGATCGACGTTCGCGAAAGCACCGCGTCAATTCCTTACGAGCAGAGGATAGCACCTCCCGCATCTCCCGCAAATGACAAATTCGATCTTTTTGCGGATATGCATCTTACCGACATTATGCTTGCGGAAAAGATACTTGCGGATTGCGATGCACTTGATATTGAAATTTTGCGCGGCATCAATGCGGGGATGAGGAATGCAGACGTTGCGGAAATGCTCCACGCCTCCGAAAGCACGGTTAAATATCGCATAAAACGCTTGGTAAATCTTGGCTCTTTCGCAAGTCGAGCGGAATTATTAGGCATAATGGCATCGTATCTCAAATAATTTTTCAGTTATTTTGTCATTTTTTGAATTTTTTTAAATTTAATCTTGCATTTTTCCTCCGACTGTGTTATTATAATGCTAATGTTTTAATAAAGGCATTTTAACACAGCGGAGGTCTTTTTTTGTGAATTACAATATAATCAACAATTCGGAGCAGGAATCCCGCACTCGCGAAACTCTTTCCAAGCTTATAAACGAAAGCCGCGAGCATTATGCGATTCCCTCATCCGCTCAGAACAAGCCATATATTAAGCGCGGTCTGCGTGAGGCGGACGGCACCGGTGTTATCGCGGGTGTTACCAGAAAGGGTAACGTACACGGTTACATCATCAGCGAAGGCGAGCGTACCCCCGCAAAGGGCGAGCTTTACTACTGCGGTTATAACGTCGAGGATCTTGTTACCGCTTTTATGGAGGAAAGCCGCTTCGGATTTGAGGAGACGGTATACCTCCTTCTCTTTGGTAAGCTTCCGACTGCCGAGCAGCTTGAGCAGTTTGACGCTCTGATGGATGATTGCCGCTTCCTTCCCCCTCGTTTCACCGAGGATATCATAATGAAGGCGCCCTCGCCCAACATTATGAACAAGATGGCGACCTCCACCCTTGCACTCTATTCTTATGACGAAAACCCCGAGGATAACTCCCTCGAGAATATGATCAGGCAGTCTGTTGAGCTTATTGCCCGTCTGCCCATCGTTGCGGCACACTCCTACGCGGTTTACCGCAACTTCTTCAAGAACAAGAGCCTTACCCTCCACAACCCCTCAAACAAGCTCAGCACTGCGGAAAACTTCCTGCGCGTGCTTCGCTCCGATAAGTCCTATACGGACGAGGAGGCAAAGCTTCTTGACCTCTGCCTTGTTCTCCACGCAGAGCACGGTGGTGGTAACAACTCTACCTTTACTACCCGCGTTATCTCCTCTGCCGGCTCCGATACCTACAGCGCGATCGCATCCGCTATCTGCTCACTGAAGGGTCCTCGCCACGGTGGTGCGAACATTAAGGCACAGCAGATGTTTGATAACATCCGCGAGAACGTAAGAAACCGCAAGGACGACGGTGAGATCAAGGATTACCTCACAAAGATCCTCAAGGGCAACGCAAATGACGGAAGCGGACTTATCTACGGTATGGGCCACGCAGTTTATACCCTCAGCGACCCCCGTGCGGTTATGCTTAAGAAGTATGCACGTCATCTTGCCGATGAAAAGGGCTACGGCGACGATTTCCGTCTGCTTGAGGCTGTTGAACGCCTCTCCCCCGAGGTATTCTGCGAGGTTAAGAAGACAGACAAGCCCATTTGCGCGAACGTCGACCTTTATTCCGGACTTATCTACCGTATGCTCGGCATTCCTACCGAGATGTTCACTCCCCTCTTCGCCATTGCACGTGTTGCAGGCTGGTGCGGCCACCGCATAGAGGAGGCATGCGGAAACAACAAGATCATCCGTCCCGGTTACAAGTGCATCTCCGGTGCTTCGGAATACGTACACATCAACGATCGCGACCAGGACTAACATAACAAAAGAAAACGGTGTAATGAGGAAATGCACAAGTCCAGTAAAAACGGACAATAGAAAAAAACAGCCTCCTATGGTAGAATTAAAACAACTACCATAGGAGGTTTTGTTATGCAAAGGAAATATACATAT
>JAFOAB010000013.1 GCA_017382555.1 Clostridia bacterium | reverse complement strand
GACGAGATTGATAGCCTCTATAACGTCGCTGTATCCCGTAATAGCTCTTCTGAAGACCATAACACCGGGATAAAGATAATTAAGGGACGATCTTGTATAAGCGGTCTCGTAACCGACCTGAATTGGCTCAAGACCAAGGTAAGAATCGGTTCCGTAATCATATTCAAAAAGAACTGTGTTTGTGGAATGGTCGATAACCGAAACGGTAGTGTCACCCGTTCCTATAATTCTTGTGTCATAGGAGGATGAGAGCCCCGGCATTGCTTTTAGGGCATTCTCCGCCTTTTCCTTGGTAGAAAAATCACCAATATACACTCTGTAAGTGCCGTTAATATATCCGGGGAAAACGGCATACATTCCTCCAATGAGGTTTTTGATATTATTGATGATCTTCTCGGCCTGTTGACGGGTGGAAATTCTTCCGCCTGCTTCTATGTGGTACATACCAATGGAGTAATTACCCTCAAATGCCTTATGATAGGTGCCGCCGTATCTGGAAAGGTTATAGTCGATAGCGACGGTTACGGAATGGTTTGGAATTTCCCAAACCTCCTCAAATCCTCTGCCGGTATCGGAAATAACTGCGCGACCCACAATAAAGCCGTTGGTAGAGGTAGCCTCCCAGCCAGCCTCTGCATCTTCCCCATACGTAATACCGATGGTTGCCAAGGGGTTAACCTCGGTTCCACCGCTTACCGCGTTTACCTTTAAAGCCAAAAATGCAAAAATGTAGTAAACAGAGCTAAGCACCATAAGAAGTGCAAGGGCAAAGCAAAGTATTCGCACTATCAGCTTATTTCGTTTTTCTCTTTTGCTGTAATTTGCGTTAGTTGACAATTTCATAATCTCCTCTTACCATTACGTAAGCGCCTTCTGTTGATGTAATTCTGATTCCGCGTCCGTCTCCGCCTCTGGGGATTATGAGCGCGTGGTTAAAAGAAATGTTCTGACCGTTCTGGAGGTCGAGTCCTACCGTGATGTCGGAAAGGCCCTGATCTGCGAAGGGGGAAACAACAACAGCGCTTCCCGAACGCAAAATAAGCTCAACAGACGCGGTGGGGGCAATGATCTTTTTGCCGTATGCAACGAAGATTGCGGTATACTGCATAGAGCCCGAGGATGTGCTTGAGGAACCGGCTTTGTTCTCAAGAGCAGAAACTCTCGATGCGAGCTGAAGCAGCGAATCGTTTGTTGCAACGTAATTAAGTCTGTTCTCGAGCGAAGAAACACGGTTTGTAAGATCGGTTATTTCAGCGGAGCTGACCGAGCTGCCGGTGTTTCCCGTACCTCCCGTGGAGCCGCCGCCGTTTTCTATGAGCTTCTGAAGCTCACTGATGCGTGCATCGATCTGAGGGAGAAGATTGTTATTTACGTAGCTTAACGTAATTACGGGGTCTGTGGTACTGTCATATCCGTCGGCAAGAACCGTGAAATAGCACAGTGCGGAAAGCACAACCGCAGCTGTGAAAAGTATTAATGCTTTTTTCATATTTCAATCCTTTCATTCAACATTTCCGAGAAGCTTTTGCCTGTCGCCTTTTGTAAGCGCGGCACCGCTTGCGGGTATTTTGATTTTGCGTACACCACCCGCGGCGGCACTTTTATCTGCCGCAATAAGGGCAGAAGAAACCGTTTGTCCCTTCTTCAATGTCATAACCTGGACACCGCCTGCGCTTCGTGTTGCCTTCTCGGGTATAAGCTTCGACGAAACGAGTATGGCCTTGCCGTCCGTAGCTTCAATAAGAATGTCTTTGGTTGTATCCTCAAAGATAGCGGCAACAATGGGACTTGCTGCGCTGTATGCTCCTGTGAGTCGTCTTCTTGTAGATTTTGTTTCGTAAGCGGAAAGAGGAATCCTTACGCCCTTGCCGTTTTCGAAAATGAATATAAAGTTACTGTCGGGCTTGATCTCGGAGGTAAGCACCGCGCAGATCGGCTTTTCGCCGGCATCCATCTTAAGTGTCGCATTTACGAACTCACCAAGTGACGAGGCCTTGACCTGCGAAAAATCGGAAACCTTGGCGTTATAAACCTGACGCGCGTTTGTAACGAAGAGAATCTCGGAAATATTCTCGCAATCGCGTTCGAATACTATCTCATCCCCTTCTTTCAAGGTGTGTACGTCATTACCCTGAAGAGAACGCATAGTAATCTTCTTAAAGTATCCCTCGCGAGTGAGAACGATTCTTACGTTGTAATTTTCCTCTACCGCAACCTCGGAGACCTCAACAACCTCCTCGGCTCCGATAAGCTTAGTCTTTCTCGGCTTGCCGTACTTTTTCTTGATTGCCGCAAGCTGAGAAGCGATAGCGCTCTTCTGCTTCAATTCGTCGGCGAGAAGCTCGTTTAGCTCGGCAATCTCCTTCTGGAGATTTTCGATTTCCTTGATTCTTTCGAGAATGTACTCGCGGTTAAGATGCCTGAGCTTTATCTCCGCAATGTATTCTGCCTGAATTTCGTCGATACCGAACTCCTTCATAAGATTGGGAACAACCTGCGATTCCTTTTCGGTTCCGCGAACGATTGCGATACAGCTGTCAATGTCAAGAAGTATCATACCAAGTCCCTGCAGAAGGTGAAGCTTGTCCTGCTTTTTCTTCAGATCGAATCTGCATTCACGGCAGAAGCAGTTAAGGCGGAAGCGTATCCATTCCTTAAGAATGTCAGCAACACCGAGAAGCTTGGGGCTGCCGTCGATAAGGACGTTAAAATTACAGTCAAACGCGCTCATAAGAGGTGTTTGCTTGAAAAGACGAGCCATAAGAGCTTCGGGATCGGTGCCACGCTTCAAATCAAGTGTAAGCTTGAAGCCGTTAAGGTCGATCTCGTCCCTGAAGTCGGATACCTCCTTCAGCTTGCCTGCCTTATAAAGCTCTGTGAGCTTTTTGATTATAGCCTCTATATTTGTGGAATACGGAATCTCAAGAATCTCGATGCAATTATCCTTCTTGTTGTATTCCCAAACGGAACGAAGCTTTATGGAGCCTCTTCCCGTTTCATAAATCTGCTTCATCTGTTCGCGGTCATATACAAGCTCGGCACCTCCGGAGAAATCGGGTGCGGGCATAATGTCGAGAAGCTTGTCGGTAGTAGCCTTGGGATTTTTGAGGAGCGCGGTGGTTGCATCGCAAATCTCGGCAAGGTTAAATGAGCAAACAGAGCTTGCCATGCCAACCGCTATACCGGAGTTAGGCGAAACAAGAACGTTTGGGAAGGTTGTTGGGAACAGCACGGGCTCAAGCATGGTGTTGTCATAGTTCGGCACCATATCGACCGCGTCCTTGTCAATACCCGAGAAAAGCTCCGTACATATATGGTCAAGCTTTGCCTCGGTATAACGTGCGGCAGCATACGCCATATCGTGGCTGTACTGCTTACCAAAGCACCCCTTGGAGTCGATAAAGGGGTGAAGAAGAGCGTCATTGCCCTTCGTAAGACGTACCATTGTCTCGTAAATAGAAGCATCGCCGTGTGGGTGAAGCTTCATTGTTTGACCGACAATGTTGGTGCTTTTAGTTCTGTTACCGGTTAGCAATCCCATTTTGTACATAGTGTACAGCAGCTTTCTCTGCGACGGCTTAAAGCCATCGATTTCCGGAATAGCACGGCTTACTATTACCGTCATTACGTACGGCATATAGTTATCGCGGATTGTGTCCGTAATTAACTGCGGAACTGCGGGAAGCTGGGGCTCGTTAATATCTGTCAGCTTTTTTTCGGGAGTGGCTTTCTTTCTTGCCATCTCTTACCTCTCGTTAAGCATTATTTACAAATCTTTAATGCGGAACGCGGCTGCGCGAAGCATTCTGTTTTGGAGCGCAAGACCCATTCCGTCTCTCTTGGGCATCGGTGCGTAAATTCGTTTGGCGCCGTTGGTATCGGCAACTCTGAGCAGATCAAAAAGTCTCCGAGCGTGCTCGAATTCATCATTTTTGTCGCCTATGTAATATACGTTGCTCTGCTTGGGTGCAAAGCCGTCAAAGCATATTACCGCGTTTTCGGCATCCTTTGATGCCTCGAAAAAGAACTCCGACATTTTAACATCGGAATCGGCTCTTACGAGATAAAGGGGAGCATTTGGTGCATAATGCTTTAAAAGCATTCCGGGACTGAGCGGTACAGCACCGGGCTCAGGGGGTGCCAAAACCTCGGGGGCTACAGCAACATCACCAAGTACGGAGATAAGCATCTCGAGCGTAATTCCTCCTGGTCGAAGAAGCGTTGCGCCGTTTTCATCAAGCTTTACGATAGTCGATTCAAGCCCTACGGAGCAAGCTCCGCCGTCAATAATAGCGTCTATAACACCGTCAAGATCTGCGCTGACGTGCTCGGCGAGTGTGGGAGATGGCTTACCCGATATATTTGCAGAGGGGGCGGCAATCGGTTTTCCCGATAATCTGATAAGCTCTCTTGCCACGGGGTGTATTGGCACCCTCACGGCAACGGAATCAAGCCCCGCTGTCACGCTTGGCGCGCATTTGCCCTTAGAGGGTAATACAACCGTCAGCGGTCCGGGCATAAAAGCATCCGCAAGTGCAAAAAATCTTTCATCGCACTCCGCAAATGCGGCACAATCCTCAACACTCGCAAAATGGAGTATGAGCGGGTTGTTTTGCGGTCTTCCCTTTGCCTCGAATATTTTCTTAACGGCAACGTCGTTTGTGCCGTCTGCGCCAAGACCGTATACTGTTTCCGTCGGAAACGCTACAAGTCCGCCGCATTTGATAATCTCGCCGCAATCCGTGAGGCATTCAGGGTTGAATGCCTCAGGATCTGCGTTTATGAATAGAGTTTTCAAGTTGATGAAGTTCCCTTCAGTCTTTCTGCAGCATCTGCAGTTATAAGTGCATCCAGCATCGCGTTGATGTTGCCGTTAAGGAAATCATCAAGTGAATAAAGGGTAAGACCGATTCTGTGGTCGGTAACTCTTCCCTGCTGGTAATTATAGGTTCTGATGCGTTCGCTTCTGTCTCCGGTTCCTACCTGGCTGCGTCTTTCGCTTGCAATCTTTTCGGACTGCTCGCGCTCCTTCATATCGTAAAGCTTTGCACGAAGAAGCTTCATTGCCTTATCACGGTTCTTGAACTGGCTTCGCTCATCCTGACATTCGATTATGATGCCGGTCGGCTTGTGCAGCAGACGAATTGCGCTTTCGGTCTTGTTAACGTGCTGTCCGCCCGCGCCGCTCGATTTTATGGTTTCGATCTTAAGATCGGATTCCTTAATTTCTATCTCGACGTCCTCAGCCTCGGGAAGCACGGCAACAGTGGCGGTGCTGGTCTGTATTCTGCCCTGCGCTTCGGTTTCGGGTACTCTTTGCACGCGATGAACTCCGCTTTCGAATTTCAGCTTGGAGTATGCGCCCTCACCGGCAACGGAGAAGGTTACCTCCTTAAAGCCGCCAAGCTCGGTTTCGTTGCAGGAAACAAGCTCGGTCTTCCATTTAACGGAATCCGCATACATATTGTACATTCGGTAAAGTACGGCGGCAAAAAGCGCCGCCTCTTCACCTCCCGCACCACCGCGGATCTCAATAATAACGTTTTTGCTATCGTTAGGATCCTTAGGGAGAAGGAGTATCTTAAGCTTGTCCTCGGATTCGGCAAGCAGAGCGCGAAGCTCTGCCGCCTCCTCTTTCGCTATATCACGAAGCTCTTCATCATTTTCAAGCTCGATTATTTCCTCTGCGCCCTTAATTTCGGCACAAAGTCTGGAATATTCTCTGTACTCGGCAATGACAGGACCGAGGGACTTATATTCGCGCGTAAGATCGAGATATTTCTTTCTATCGGACATAACGTCGGGAGCCTCAAGCTCCTTTTCGATATCGAAGTATCTCTGTTCAACCTCTTTAAGCCTGTTCAGCATATTACTTTATGAATGCGGCAAATGCCAGATAAGCGGAGTAAACGTCTGCCTTGGAAACAACCTCGTAGGGTGCGTGCATGGAAATTACGGGTACACAGATATCAACGGTGTCGATATTGTGGTTTGCAATAAACTTCGCAACGGTTCCGCCGCCACCAACGTCGATCTTACCAAGCTCAGCCATCTGCCAATTAACGTTATCCTTTTCAAGATATCCGCGAACCTTAGCAACAAACTCGGCGGAAGCATCGTTAGTGCCACCCTTACCGCGTGCGCCGGTGTACTTTGCAAGTGAAACGCCACAGGAAAGCATAGCCGCGTTACGAATCTCGAACACCTCGGGGAAATTGGGGTCATACGCCGCGCAAACGTCAGCGGAAAGACACTCGGAATGAGCGCGAACTGTGTTCGCATTAGAGCCGGTAGCACGTGCGATCTCGTCTATAAGATCAGCAATGATGCGGCACTGCATACCGGAGTTACCGTCGCTGCCAACCTCCTCCTTATCGGCAAGAATGCACATAACGGTGTGCTTCTCGTCATTGCTGTCAAGAAGTGAGGTGAGTGCGGG
>JAFOAB010000212.1 GCA_017382555.1 Clostridia bacterium | reverse complement strand
GGATGCTCGCCGTTCGAGAAATCGTGCTCGGGCTCCGCATCCAGTATATCCATAATTCTTTCCGCCGCCGCAAGGGTGTGCTGGAAGGAATCGTTGAGGTTTGCAAAGAAGTTTACGGGGCCGTAGAAGGTACCCGTGTAGGAAATGAACGAAATAAGCAGACCTGCGGTTATCTCGGACGAGCCGCCGATAACCTGCGAGCCGCCGACAAGCCAGATAAGAAGCGATCCGCAGCTGATAAGGAAGGATGTGATGTGCGGGAACGTAATTGTGATACGCGCGCTCTTAATGTCGGTCTTGAGCCACTCGTCGTTGTAGTGGTCAAAGTTACCGATGGTCTTCTTTTCGTTTGTAAACGCCTTGATAACGCGGATGCCGGGCAGCGTATCCGTCAGAATGGACGTAACGGCAGACCAGCGGCGCCATATCTTAACGTAATAGGGGCGGATCTTTCTGCCGAATATCCTTGCACCCATAACTACGAAGGGAACGGGGATAAGGGAAAGGAGCGTAAGCTTCCAGTTCATCGAAAGCATTATTACGATAATACCGATGAGAAGGAAGAACTGAACGATAACCTCCTGCGTAATGCGGAGCATAAACGACTGGATGGTGGAGGTATCACCGCTTATACGGTTGATAACGCTACCCGTGGAGGTGCGGTCGTAGAAGCGCATGGGCAGATACTGTGCCTTCTTGTATATATCGCTTCTGAACTGCTTAACTATCTTATCGCCGCATATACGCAGATTGTACGAACGGAGAATACCGACCGTGTGCTGCAGTATGTGCGAGCCGAGAAGCGTCAGCACAACGGTGATAAGCAGCTTGTAGTCCTTGTTGGGGAACACCTCGTCCACAAGCGTTTTGTTCATATACGGCGGTATAAGGGAGAGTGCTGTTGTGAATGCCGAAAGGAACATACATACAACCAAAAGCCATTTGTGAGGCAGTATGTATTTTACTATGGTCTTAAAGAATCTGCCCTTGGACGAGCAGTAGATGCAGTCGGCACCGGGGCGCAAAAGCGTTCTGCCGCACTTGGGGCAGACTGACTTCTGCTTGATGAACGCGTCCTCAACTATGGGAACAACGTCCTCGGCACTTGCACCCTCGTGCATGCGCTCGCAGAAGATGGCAACGGTATCGAAAAGGGAAGCGACCTTAAGCGAGAAACGCAGTATGTTCTGCGGCTCCTCGTTTTCGTCCCGCTGTATCCTCAGCAGTGCATTGCCGTAGCATCTCTTGACATAGCATTTTTCCATTTCCGAATATTCTATACGCAGAGGCTCTGCCTCGTCCTCGGTAAACGAATATATTGCTTTGTCGGTGGCGGAAAGAAAAGCTCTGCCGAAATGCGCCTTCATCGTAAGGTCGGCAAGAACGGCAAAAAGTATCTTTTCATCCTTTGCCGCTTCGGTTATTCGGTCCATAACCTCCTGCGGCAGCTCAACGTTTGTCTGAAACTGCGCTTTAGTTTCTTCCATAACTTCCTCCGGGGCGTGTCACGCGCCAATTTTGTTTCCGAAAAGGCGGATGTATTTGCCCTGTGCAAAACATCCTTTTTGAGTTATGTAACTTATATCAAATAAGGGAATATAAGTCAATGATATTACAGAAAATTAAATTTCGAATTCCAAAATTCTAATATTTTCTGTAATTTGCAGGTGTTGACAATTTTGGTCTATTGTGATAGACTAAAGACGGAAGGTCTACTGATATAGACCGAAAGGAGGTAAATATGAAGGTATCAAACAGCGAGCTTGAGCTGCTCAATATAATATGGGAAAACGAGCCCCTGCGATCGGGCAGGCTCGTCACTCTTGCGGGCGATAAGCTCGGATGGAAAAAATCCACCGTGTATACGGTGGTAAAGCATCTTGTTGACAAAAATATAATTAAAAACGAGGGCAGCGTTATCAGCTCGCTGTACCGACACGATGACATCTTGAATGAGAGATCGGAAACTCTTATCAACCGAGGCTTCGGCGGCTCTCTGCCGATGTTTTTGACGGCATTTCTTTCCAAGGAAAAGATATCAAAAACGGAGGCGGAGGAGCTTAAACGGCTGATAGACGAATACACGGAGGAAAACTAATATGCTCAATTTTTTTGAAACCTTACTTAATATGAGCATAACGGGCGCGGTTATAATCGCGTTTGTGATGATCGTTCGTCTTTTTCTTAAAAAGCTTCCGCGCAAATATTCATATATTCTATGGATAATTCCCGCGATAAGATTGCTTATACCGTTTTCGGTAGCGGCGCCTGTGAGCGTTTTTAACTTCATTCATATTCCCGAGCCGCACGCGGTTATATCGGATAGCGGGGAAGTAAACGAGCCGCCCGCGCTCACGGATGATATTTTCACCGAGCCGATAACCGATGCGGTGATCGGAGAGGTGACGGATGACGGATATCTTGACAGTGTGCCCGACGGTTGGTATACGGGTGAGAGCGTACCGCAGATCACGGGGCCGGTATTTACCTATGACGTTATAACCAACCCGCCTCTCGCGACAGATCCCATCGCCGCACCAGAGGTCACCGATGCTCCCAATACGGATATGCCCGCAGCCCCCGTTGTGTCGGAGGTTAATACCGCACTTACGCTTTGGCGTGCCGCGTGCGCTGTTTGGGCAACCGGTGTAATAGCAATGCTTTGCTATCTTGCTTATTCTTTTGCGGCAACAAAGAGAGCTGTCGAGCACTCTTATAAGATAGGAGAAGGCCTGTATTCGAACGGATACATCGATACACCGTTTGTGTTCGGCTACATCAAGCCGAGGATCTACGTTCCCCTTGGGCTTGATGATAAGGAATTTGCATACGTGGTCGCGCACGAAAAAACGCATATAAAGCGCTGCGACCATATCATAAAGGCGGCGGCTTCGCTTATTCTCTGCGTGCATTGGTTCAATCCCTTTGCGTGGCTTGCATTTAAGCTTATGACCGTCGATATGGAGCTTTCCTGCGACGAGCGTGCAATAAACACCTATGATCTTGATGTGCGTAAGGACTATGCGCGTGCTCTGCTCAATATGTCCGTTGTCAGCAAAAAGGTGCCGTTTCACGGTATGCTATCGTTTGGCGAAAGCAGTATAAAGAGCAGAATAAAGGGCATTTTGCGGATGAAAAAGCCTGCGGC
>JAFOAB010000211.1 GCA_017382555.1 Clostridia bacterium | reverse complement strand
TAGCCCTTGTCAAGCAGGATCTTTTCCGCTGCGGCATTATCCTCCGCGCGTACAACAAGGTATGCGTGGCGGCGAGATACGGCAACAAATGCGTATACGTACTCGATGTTAACGCCCGCATCCGACGCATCGCGAATTACCTTCGCCATACTGCCGGGCACGTCGGGCATTTCCACAGCAATTACCTTGGTAATGGAAACGAGGTGGTGACCCGCCTCAAGAGCGGCCTTTGCCTTGGGCGCGTCGCTTACTATCATACGGAGAACTCCGAAATCGGAAGAATCTCCGATGGAAAGCGCACGGATATCAACACCGCTGTTTGCGATAAGCTCCGTAATAGCGGAAAGCTTGCCGCGGTTGTTTTCTACAAAAACGGAAATTTGATTGATAGCCATAACGTATCCTCCTATTTGTCGTTATTTATTTCGAAAAGGTTCCCTTTATCTTACTTTTTTCTGTTATCGATCACGCGCTTTGCCTTACCCTCGGAGCGCTCGATGCTGTTGGGCGCGCAAAGAATGACCTTTGCGGCAACGCCGAGAAGGGACTTCAGCTCGTTTGCAAGCTCTGCCTCACGGCGCTTGATCTCCTTAACAACGTCGTCAAACTGCTCCTCACCCATCTCCACCTTAACGGCGAGAGTGTCCATATTATCCTTGGTGTCAAGGATGATCTGGTAGTTGGGAAGGTAGCCCATCTTAATAAGAACTGTCTCGATCTGAGAGGGGAATACGTTTACACCGCGGATGATAAGCATATCGTCGGTACGGCCGCAGGGCTTGGACATACGCGCAAAGGTACGTCCGCAGCTGCACTTCTCGTACTTAACGGAGCCGATATCGCGAGTGCGGTAACGAAGGATGGGGAACGCCTCCTTGGTGATGCAGGAGAATACGATCTCACCCTGCTCGCCCTCCTTGACGGGCTCGCCCGTTTCGGGGTTGATTATCTCAATGATGAAGTGGTCCTCGTTTACGTGCATACCGTCGTGTGCGTGACAGCCGTATGCAACGCCGGGGCCGATTATCTCGGTAAGTCCGTATATGTCGAAGGCCTCAAGGCCGAGGCGCTTTTCGATCTCGTGGCGCATTTCGTCCGTCCAGGGCTCGGCACCGAAGATGCCTGCCTTCAGCTTGAAGCTCTCCT
This sequence comes from Clostridia bacterium, assembly GCA_017382555.1. Lineage (GTDB taxonomy): Bacteria > Bacillota > Clostridia > Oscillospirales > CAG-272 > RUG12395. Next base: position 3,961 of record JAFOAB010000211.1, on the reverse strand, counting down.
TGGGTATTCCCTGCTTTTCCGCAGTCTCCGCAAGGTACATTGCATAGCTGGGGGTACAGCAAAGCACGGTACTGCCGAAGTCCTGCATTATGGTAAGCTGGCGCTGAGTGTTACCGGAGGAAACGGGCACGGTGGTTGCGCCGATGCGCTGGGATGCGCCGTGCATACCGAGGCCGCCCGTGAAAAGACCGTAGCCGTAGGAAACGTGAACAACGGAATTCTCATCGGCACCCGTAGCGACAAGCTGACGGGCTCCGCAATCCTCCCATATCTCAAGATCCTTTTTTGTGTAGCCGACAACTATCTGCTTGCCGGTAGTGCCGCTTGATGCGTGAAGTCTTACAACGTCCTTCAGCGGAACCGCAAAAAGTCCGTAGGGATAAGTATCGCGCAGATCCTGCTTGCAGGTAAAGGGAAGCTTTACGATGTCCTCGCGGCTTTTGATGTCCTCGGGTTTTACGCCTGCCTTGTCCATCATATCGCGGTAGTAGGGCACGTTTTCGTACACTCTTTTTACGGTCGCCGCAAGGCGCTCTCCTTGCCACGCCTCGATCTGATCACGGGGCGCGGTCTCTATTTCCTTTTGCCAATAACGCTCTTCCATTGTTGCTTCCTCTTTCAAAAATTATTCAATACCGTAGCCGAGGTTGAAGGCCTTGACGTTTACGTCTATAAACTGCGGCTTTACGCACGCCTTGATCGCCTCTATCCACTTATCTGCGGGGATATCGGTCTCCTTTGCAAATTTGCCGAGCAGCACGATATTAACTGCCCTTGCGGTGCCTGCCTCTGCGGCAAGGGAGAGCGCGTCGAACGCAAATACGTCTGCGCCGTTTGCCTTTAATTTTTCAAGCACGTCGGAGGGGTACTCGCATGCACCGGTGATAACGGGCATAGGATCCGTCTCGCGGTTATTGGTAATGATCTTGCCGTCCTTTTTGAGGCAGGAGGCGTATCTTGCCGCCTCAAGCTTTTCAAAGGAGAGGATGAAATCTGCCTCTCCGTCCGTAACAACGGGGGAATAAACCTTTTCGCCCCATCTTACGTACGTAACAACGCTACCGCCGCGCTGGCTCATACCGTGAACCTCGCTTACCTTAACGTCATAGCCCTCGGAGAGAACAACTCTGCCGAGCACCTTGCTGGCAAGCAGGGTACCCTGTCCGCCAACGCCTACTATAAGAGCACTTTTAACTGTGTTATTCATCTTACTTCTCCTCCCCATCCTTGATGGCATCGAAAGCGCAAAGCTGCTTACATACTCCGCAGCCTACGCAAAGGGTTGCATCCACCTTTGCCTTACCGTTCTTCATGCTGATGGCGGGGCAACCGAGCTTCATGCACGCCTTACAGCCGCGGCAATCGGTTTCCGCAATCACAAGGGGCTTTTTAGCCTTTACGGTCTTAAGCAGCACGCAGGGACGGCGGGAGATGATAACGGAAGGCTCGCTTACCGCAAGCTCCTCCTTAATAGCATCCGCGCACTCCTTGAGGTTGTAGGGGTCAACAACACGCACCCTTTCGATACCCACGGCACGGCAAAGCGCCTCAAGATCGATCTTGGATGCGGGCTCACCGCGCAGGTTCATACCCGTTGCGGGGTTCTGCTGATGGCCTGTCATACCCGTGATGGAGTTGTCAAGAATAATTACGGTGCTGTTCGTCGCGTTATACGCAATGTTGATAAGACCGGTCACACCGCTGTGAAGGAAGGTGGAGTCACCGATAACGGCAACGCTCTTCTTTTCCATATCCTCACCGCCCGCAAGGTTGAAGCCGTGCAAGCCCGAGATGGACGCACCCATACAAAGGGTGGAGTCGATAGCCGCAAGAGGTGCCTGCGCACCGAGAGTGTAGCAGCCGATATCGCCGAGAACGTTGATCTTATACTTGGAGAGGGTGAAGAAGATTCCTCTGTGAGGACAGCCTGCGCACATAACGGGGGGACGCATGGGAATTTCGCCTACGCTTGCATCCACACACTCGTTTGCCGCCTTGCCGAAGGCAGAGGCGATGAACTGCTGGGAGAATTCGCCGATGGGCGGGAACATATCCTTGCCGCCGTCAAGCTTAATGCCGAGGTTGCGGCAATGTGTCTCGATAACGGGATCAAGCTCCTCAACTACGTAGAGCTTCTCAACGGAAGCGGCAAAATCCTTTATAAGCTTCTCGGGCAGGGGATTTACAATGCCGAGCTTGAGGATCTTAACGTCGTCTCCGAATACCTCTTTTACGTACTGATAGCAGGTACCGGAGGTGATGATACCCATCTTGCCCTCGCCCTCAATGCGGTTGAAGGGGCAATCCTCCGCATACTGCGCGATAGCCGCGGTGCGAGCCTCTACGATGGGGTGACGCTTCTTTGCGTTACCGGGCATCATAATGAACTTTGCACCGTTCTTTTCGTACTTTATGTTCTCCTTTACCTCGCGCTCGCCAAGCTCAACAAGGCTCTGCGCGTGTGCGATGCGGGTGCAGAGACGAAGCATAACGGGGGTATCGAACCTTTCGGAAAGCTCAAAGGCTGCCTTGGCAAACTCCTTGCATTCCATGCTGTCCGCAGGCTCGAGCATGGGAACCTTTGCGGATACGGCGTAGTGACGGCTGTCCTGCTCGTTCTGGGAGGAGTGCATACCGGGGTCATCCGCTACGCAGATAACAAGACCGCCGTTTACACCCGTGTAGGAAAGGGTGAAGAGCGGGTCTGCCGCAACGTTCATACCAACGTGCTTCATAGCGCAAGCGGCTCTTGCTCCCGCAAGGGATGCGCCGAATGCCACCTCAAGCGCTACCTTCTCGTTCGGTGCCCACTCGCAGTGCATATCGGTGTAATCTGCCGCGTATTCAGTAATTTCTGTGCTGGGGGTTCCGGGGTAAGAGGAGATAACGGTACAGCCCGACTCGTAAATTCCGCGGGCAACCGCCTTGTTTCCTATCATCAAATCTTTCATAATCTTAACCTTGACCTTGTTAATTTTTATTTATCATCAAGAGAATTCTTGACATGTACGGTAATTGTCTGCTCGTAGCAGGAGAACATTGCATCCACCCTGTCCTTATCGTTAAACTTTGTTACAAGGCTGATAAGGGGCACGGCGATAAGCCCGACAAGCATCGCGATAACGCCGCAGTTGATGGGGGACTGAAGTATTGCGGGGAAGGAGGAGCGGAAGAACATATTTGCAAGCATCAAAACGGTGCTGACAATAAACGAGAACCAAACCGCAGGCTTGGAGGTGCGCTTGAGGTAGAGGCCGTAGAGGAAGGGGGCGAGGAATGCACCCGCAAGTGCGCCCCACGAAACGCCCATAAGCTGTGCAATGAACGTAACGGCGCTCTTTGCCTGAACGATCGCAATAACGGAAGAGATAACGATGAAGAACACGATAAGAACGCGTATCCACAGAAGTGTATGCTTTTCCTCTGTCTTCTTCTTTTTTACCTCGTTAATAAAATCAAGCGTAAACGTCGATGCGGAGGTAAGAACGAGTGAGGAAAGCGTGGACATGGAGGCGGAAAGAACAAGCACGATAACAACGCCGATAAGCACGTCGGGAAGCGTGGAGAGCATCGAGGGAACGATGCTGTCGTAAACGGGCTGACCGTTTGCGCCGTACTCAATTACGTCTCCGTACAGTCTGCCAAAGCCGCCGAGGAAGTAGCAGCCGCCCGCAACGATGAGCGCAAACACGGTGGAGACCACGGTGCCGGTATGTATCGCCTTTTCGTTTTTAATGGAATAGAACTTGCCGACCATCTGGGGAAGGCCCCAGGTGCCGAGCGAGGTAAGAAGAACAACAAAGAGAAGCGAAAGCGGCTGAGGACCGAAGAAGGAAATGAACGCACCCTGAACGCCGTTGCCCGCATCTATTTCGGAGAGCTTTGCAAGCGCCTCGGTAAATCCGCCGTTACCGGTAATTACCGCGGCAATAACGGCAACGATGCCGAAAAGCATTATAAT
>JAFOAB010000210.1 GCA_017382555.1 Clostridia bacterium | reverse complement strand
GCCGCAAGGATATCTGCCTCCTTAATAAGGCAAACGTGGCGCAGAAGCATTTCTGCCGCCTTAATTACGCTCTGGGGGTTTGCATAATGTCCGATACCCTCTGCGATCATACGGGGTGCGGAGCCGTGGATAGCCTCGAACATAGCGTACTTGTCGCCTACGTTGGAGCTTCCGCCTGTGCCTACGCCGCCCTGAATCTGTGCAGCCTCATCGGTGATGATATCGCCGTAGAGGTTGGGAAGGAGGAATACCTTGAACTTGGTGCGGATGTTCTCGTTTACGAGGTTAGCCGCCATAATATCGATGTACCACTCCTCAGACTGGATCTCGGGGTATTCAGCCGCGATCTGGTTTGCGATGCGGGAGAACTTACCGTCGGTCTTCTTCATTATGTTAGCCTTGGTAACGATGGCTACGTTATCCTTGCCGTTGTTCTTTGCAAACTCGAATGCCGCACGGGTAATTCTCTTCGTGCCCGCATCGGTGGTTACCTTGAAGTCGCAAGCAAGCTTGTCCTTGATCTCTACACCGCGGCTGCCGAGCACGTACTCGCCCTCGGTATTCTCACGGAAGAAGGTCCAGTCGATTCCCTTCTCGGGGACGGAAACGGGACGTACGTTTGCGTAAAGATCAAGCTCACGGCGCAGGGTAACGTTTGCGCTTTCCATATCGGGAGCATCGGTACCGCCCTTGGGGGTGGTGGTGGGTCCCTTAAGGATAACGTCACATGCCTTTATTGCGGCAAGAACGTCATCGGGTACGGACTGACCCTTTGCAAGGCGGTTCTCAAGTGTAAGACCCTCGATAACGCGAAGCTCTACCTTGCCGTCTGCAATTTTATCCTTGAGAAGAAGCTCAAGAACCTTCTTTGCGCTCTCCATAATGATCGGGCCGATTCCGTCACCGCCGATAAGACCGATGATGATCTTTTCCTTCTTTGTGAAGTCAACGGCGCCCGCATCCTGCTCCATTCTCTCTGCACGCGCGATCTGCTCTCTGAGTATCGTTTCGTACTTTTCAAGGCAGGCCTTGATCTCTGCTTCGTAATTGTTGTTCATTTCTTTTCTCCGTTCAAAATATAATCAAAAATTAAGTCATATGTAACGCCGACAAACTTCGACAGTCCGAAAACGGCGAATATGCAAGATTTGTTCAAGGTTTTGAACACACTGTCGAAAACTTTTGATAAAACCTCGGTAAAAGCACCGCGTTTTGCGTTCAAAAATGTTCAAATGTTCAAAACTTGTTTAAAACTGCGCAGTTACGCGGTTTTTTAATCGGTGAAGGCGTTCAAGCTTGTATCCGCCCTCATACCGTTAAGATAACGGTAATATCCCGCCGCCGCAACCATTGCGGCATTATCTCCGCAAAGGGAGATGGGAGGCACGTACATTTCCGCGCCCATTTTATCGCATACCGCCTTTATTGCGGCACGCAGATGGGAGTTTGCGGCAACGCCGCCCGCAAGCACAAGGCTTTTTGCACGCGTCTTTTTCAGCGTTTCCTCCGCGCGCTTCGCGATACCGGAGCATATAGCAGAGGTAAAGGATGCGGCAAGGTCCGCCTTGTTTATCTCCTCGCCCTTCTGGCGCGCACTGTTAAGCGCGTTGAGAGCCGCGGTCTTAAGACCCGAGAAGGAGAAATCCAGCGTATCGCCCGCAATTGCGGGGCTGGGGAACTTCATTGCCGTTTTATCGCCCTCGTACGCCAGCTTATCCATTGCGGCACCGCCGGGATAAGGAAGGCCGATAACACGGGCAACCTTATCAAATGCCTCACCTGCGGCATCATCGCGCGTCGAGGCAAGCTCGGTAAACTCGGTAAAGCTCTCGCCCATATATATCGCCGTATGTCCGCCCGACACTGCCAGTGCGGCAAACGGGGGCTTAGGCGCCCTCTCAAGCAATGCGGCGGCGCAAAGATGCGCGTGCACGTGCTCTACGGGCACAAGGGGAATGTTATGGGAATACGCAAGGCATTTTGCAAAGTTGACGCCGACAAGCAGAGCACCGATAAGTCCGGGGGACGAGGTGACCGCTATGGCGTCTATATCCTTCAGCGTGCACTGCGCATCGTCAAGCGCGCTGTGGCACACCTCGGATATCTTCTCTATATGCGCTCTGCCCGCAAGCTCGGGCACCACACCGCCCCAAAGACGGTGCATCTCTATCTGCGAGGCAACGACGTTTGAAAGTATCTTCAAGCTGCCGTTTTCCGCCTCTACCACCGCTGCGGCGGTCTCGTCGCAGGAGGATTCGATTCCAAGGATCTTCATTTCACACTTCCAATCAAAAGCAAAGCACGTACAGCGCGGCATCCTCCCGCGGGGACGTGTAATAATTCTTCCTTACTCCGCAGGGCTTAAAGCCGAGCGAGGTGTAAAGACCGATCGCGGGCGCGTTTGAGGCACGCACCTCCAAAAAGATGCTTGCAGCACCGTTTTCCTTCAGCATACCGATAAGCAGCTCAAGCATCGCTCGTGCTATTCCCCGCCCTCTCATTTCCGGTATTACCGCAACGTCCAATATGTCTGCGGTATCAAGGGCAAGGCTTGCGGCGGCAAAGCCGATCTCGCCGTTATTTGCGGCGATAACGTAATTCTGCTCCGCACGCAGGGTGTCCTCAACCGCACGCACGCTCCAAGGGTCGGTAAAGCAACGGCGGCATACCTCCGCAATGCTCGCGGCGCATTCGGGGCTGTATCCGACACGCGCTAAATCAATATCCGAGAGATCCGTCAAGGCTGTCATCGTTTTCTATCCATTCGGATACGTTGTATACGGAGTACTTATCCTTCGTTTCGCGCACGTAAACCTTTTCTATACCCGCATTGATAACGAGGCGCTTGCACATCATACAGCTTGTGGTACCGCCGACGATATCGCCCGTTGCGGGGTCGGTGCAGCACATATAAAGGGTGGCGCCTATCATCTGCTCGCGGGGTGCGGCGATAATTGCGTTCGCCTCGCTATGTACGGAGCGGCAAAGCTCGTATCTTTCACCGCGCGGAACGTTCATCTTGTCGCGGTAGCAGTTGCCGAGATCGCTGCAGTTCTTTCTGCCGCGAGGCGCGCCGTTGTAGCCTGTGGATACGATGCTGTCGTTTTTAACGATAATGGAGCCGTAATGCTTTCTGAGGCAGGTGCTGCGCTCGCTTACGGTTTGTGCAATGTCAAGGTAGTAATTATGCTTAGATACTCTTTCCATATCAAAGTCCTTTCGCAAACTCCTTAAGTATTTCCGTAAACTTTTCTCCCACCTCGGGATGCTTTGTGCCCGCGTAAAGATTTGCCTCCAAGAATCCGAGCTTGGAGCCGAGATCAAAGCGCTTACCCTCGAATTCAAGACCTACCATACCGTATCTGCGTGCGTATTCCGCCATCGCATCGGTAAGCTGGATCTCGCCGCCCGCACCGGGTGCGGTGGTTTCAAGTATGTCGAATATCTCGGGTGTAAGAAGCACTCTGCCGAGAATGGCAAGATCGGTATACTCCTTGCCGGGGGCAGGCTTTTCGATCATATCCGTAACAGTGTACTCGTTTGCGGTGCCTTCTATCGGCTCTGCCTTCATGGAGCAGAATTTACGAAGCTGCTCCTTGGTTACGGTCTTAAGACCTACAACGGGCTTGCCGTACTTTTCGTAAACGTCCGCAAGCTGCTTGCACACGGGCGTTTCGGAAAACACCATATCGTCACCGTACAGAACGGCAAACGGATCGTTGCCCACAAAGCTTCTTGCGCACATAAGGGCGTGTCCGAGTCCCCTTTTTTCCTTCTGACGGGTAAAGAAGATATTACCGCGGCTTATCTCGCCGTGGATAAGCTCCACCTCAAGCTCTCTGCCCTTTGCGGTGAGGGCCTGATCGTACTCGGGCGAATAATCGAAGTAATCCTCAATAGCGTCCTTTTCTCTGCCCGTGATGATAAGCACCTCGGTCATTCCGCTGTCTATCGCCTCATTTACGAGATAGCTGATAGCGGGTCTGTCGACTATCGGGAACATTTCCTTCGGCACACAGCGCGAAATGGGAAGCATACGGGTACCAAGCCCCGCTGCGGGTATTACCGCTTTTTTTACTGCTTGCATTTTTACCTCCTCGGCACCTTTTGTCATAAGAGCATAGTACTCTACAGTAATCGTAATATATATTATACTTTAGCACTACGAAGGATTTCAAGCGTTTTTTTAATATTTTCGCAGGAATATTGTATTTTTCGGTCTTTCGCGGTAGAATTATTTACAGTAGGAAATTCCGTACCATCTTGGAGGAGCCATGTCTATACTCAACATCAACCGATCACTTACCCTTGCGGGGCGCATATTTGACGTCACGAAGCCGACGAAGCCCCTAATAGAGCTTCCCCACGGTAAGCCCGCGCTCCCCGTAAGGCACTCCGCACAGCCGCTTTCGCGCTGTACGCCGGAGGAGGTAGGCGTACCCTCGTCTGCGGTTTTGGAGCTTGCGCGTGCGCTTAAGGATAATGACGAGGTGAACGCCCACAGCGTTATGCTTTTGCGCAACGGCAGGGTGTTTTTTGAGCACGCCTTCGGTATGCGTGAGATAAACTGCCCCGGCTACGTCTTTTCCTGCTCAAAGAGCTTCGTATCGCTCGCCGTCGGTATGCTTTGCGACGAGGGAAAGCTTTCCCTGGATGAGAACATAGAGAAGATCTTCCCCGACAAGGTGGGTAAGCTTGCAAAGCTCTCACCGCGCGTTGTGACCGTAAGGGATCTGCTGACCATGAAAAGCGGCGTTTCCTTTAACGAGGCGGAATGCATGGCAACGGAGGAATGGATAAAGGAATTTATCACTAGCGCGGCACTTGGCGAAAACGGCCGCGAATTCTTCTACAACAGCCTGAACACCTATATGCTTGCCGCAATATGCACGCAAAAATGCGGTACGGATCTGATGACGTACCTGCAAGCAAGGCTTTTCGAGCCGCTCGGCATTACCGACGTATACTGGGAAAAGGGACCCGAGGGCATCGAAAAGGGCGGATGGGGGTTGTATATACGCCCCGAGGATATGGCAAAGGTCGGCATAATGCTCCTGGACGGGGGCACATACCTCGATAGGCGAATAATCTCATCGCAATACCTTGCGGAGGCAACCGCCGCACACAGCATCGCCCCCGCATCCTTTGGCGCCTTTAACTACGGCTATCAGCTTTGGGTGGGTAGAGAACGGGACACTGTGCTTTTCAACGGAATGCTCGGCCAGAATATGCACATCGACAGAGAAAACGGAATTATATGCGTAACGTATGCGGGAAACAGCGATTCGTTCCAGCAGTCCGCGGTCTTTGAATATATCGACCGCTATCTGTGCAAGGATTTCCCCGCAATTCTGCCGCCGTCCAAAAGGGATCTGCGTATGCTGGAGGATTTCAAAAAGCCGCAGCAAAGCATCCTTTCAAGGGTAAAGCACCTGCTGAAGCCGGACGCGCTACCAAAGGAATGCGCACTGCTTGACGGTCGCTCCTACGAAGCGGAGAAGGGCGGATGCGTTGGATTTTTCCCGTTTCTTGCGCAAACGGTATTTAACAATTACGCAAGCGGGCTTGACAGAATTTCGTTCGAAATGTCCGACGGCACGTTTTTCTTAAAATACAGAGAGCATGAAGCAACATTCACGATCCCGCTCGGCTTCGACAGCCCGAAGAAATGCACGTTAAATATCGGAGGCGACGTATTTAGGGTGAAAGCCAAGGCGCGCTTTACAAAAGATATGCGCGGCAGAACGGAGCTTGAAATAATGTGCGATTTTACCGAGCTTCCCTTTACTCGCTTCATAAAAATAAGCCTTACGCACTCGGGAATCAGAATGGTGCAAAGCGAGCTGCCCGGCAAGGGGCTTATCTCCTCCGTGCTTCGCTCGCAAGCGGAGGAAAGACCGGATAACGTGGTATTCACCTCCCTGCTCGATAAAACGGACAGCGAAGCTTTTGAATATAAATTCGACAGGCTTTTCGAGCCTACGGTCGAGTTAAAGGAAACATCAAAATAAGAAGTGAGGCATCGGTCGATGCCTCACTTCTTTTTCGCTCTCGCGGCTCGCTTGCCACGGCGCACACTGCTCATTCTGTTGCGGACACGTTTTTTTGGCTTTTGCTCCTCAAACACAGTATAATCACGCTCGAAAAGGAGATCGTATATCTGCAGACAAAGCTCCTCCTCGGGGAGCTTTTTTATGAGATAATCCGAAATAAACTTACGGGATTTGTTTGCGTATTTCGGCAAAGAATTGTTTTTTAATATCACGGAAAGCTCGCGCTTCCACATAAGATTAAGCTTGTATTTCGTCTTGACCTTCGGGCTTTTTTGCGGCGCTCGAAGCTCGGTAAGCGTCGGAGCTCCATCCGCCTCGCCGACGGAAATTATACCCCAATATTCGGGAATATGGTCTGCTATTTTGGTGTGCGTGCCACCGACAACCGCATAAGAGTAATCGCAATATCTGTCATAGAACACCGTCTGCTTTTCAAGACGGGCATAGGTATCCGCGTCGCTTTTGATCTCAAAACCGACGGTACGGTCGGGAAGCACGGCGTACACATCCGCACGGCAATCCCCAATATAAAGCTCCTCATACGTCCGCACCTTGCCGTGCCTCTCGTCCAGCAGATCGAAAAGCAGGGGGCGGATATCTGCATCCTTAAGTTTCATACTTTAATGATAGCACAAGTCCCGCCTTTTTTCAAGACGGGACTTGTTTTTTATTGTATTATGATGTTTATCTAACATTTTTTAAGCACCAAGCAAAACGATATTAGGCAAGCGTTTAATTTTTGTTTATTGCATTTCCACTCGTATAACAATCATTTCCAAAGCATAATTCAAAATTCAATACGGATTAAAATTGAGAAACCAAAGGTTGCCGAGATGAGTCGCAAAACACGTTTTTAGATATTTAACTAACAATATTTCAAATTCTCCGCTTTTGACTCATCCTCCCATTTCTTTGCGCAGAAAAATCAGCATCTTTTTCTCCTCCCTCGATATTTTCACCTGCGAAAGGCCCAGAAGCTCCGCCGTTTTCTGCTGCGAAAGCTCCCGTGAATACCGCAAAGCAAGGATCCGCTTCCAAAGTGGCGGAAGCTTATCAACGGCAAAACGGAGGCTCATTTTTTCCACCAAGCTCTCCGCCTCATCCACCCCACAGGAAAGAACGTCCTCGAGACATCCGTCATCGGAATCAGCGGAAAGCGGCTCGGAAAGTGAGATGAGCGGCGACACCGCATCAAGCGCCTCTGCCGCTTCTCTTACGTCTATACCGCATCTTTCGGCGAGCTCCGAAAGCCTTGCCTCCCTACCCGTTTCGGCATAATAACGCTCACTTTCCCGCAGCAGCTCCGCGCCGGTTTTTTTAATGCTTCGTGAGACTTTCATTTGCCCGTTATCGCGCAAATGTCTCTTTATCTCCCCCAGTATAAGCGGCACCGCGTACGTTGAGAACGCACACCCCTTTTCCGCATCAAAGGATCTTGCGGCTTTTATGAGTCCGATGCACCCAAGCTGGATAAGATCCTCCGTTTCCGTCCCTCTGCCCGAAAAGCGCTGTGCCGCACCGCGCACCAAGCCCATATTCATTTCAACAAGCTCCGCACATGCCTCCTCATCTCCTCTTGAAGCAAGCACGGCAAGCTCAGTGTTTCGCTTATACGGCTCCTCCGCCTTACACGCCCCATTTGCGCGCTCCACGGCTATTCCTCCGATGCAAGCTTTTTTATCAAGGTAACGCACGTACCCTTCCCGGGCACGGAGCGAACCTTAACGCTATCCGAGAAGCTTTGCATAACCGCAAAGCCGATACCGCTGCGCTCACCGCTTTTATCCGTTGTAAAAAGTGGCTCCATTGCCTTTTTCACGTCCTCTATTCCCCTTCCCTTGTCGCGTATTTCAATCTTAACGCTCCTATCCGAATACGCTTTCACGCCTATGTAAAGCACGCCGCCCCTGCCGCCGTATGCGTGCACAACGCAATTTGTGACAGCCTCCGACACCGCACAGCGGATATCCGCAAGCTCCTCCACCGTCGGATCGTAGTGCGCAACAAAGGCGTTCACTACCGATCTTGCCGTGCTTTCGTTTTCCGATACTGCAGGCATTTTCACCTTCATTTCGTTCACAAGCGCTCTTTTGTTTTTCTCGTTTTCCTTGTTTTTAGCTTTAAACTGCTCCATTTTACGCCCTCTCCTCTATCTTAAAAAGCTTATCCGCACCCGCAAGCTCAAGTATCCTTTTCGTCCTCGCACTGCATCCCATCAGCCTGACCTCGCACCCTATTTCGGATGCACGCTGATACCTGCCGAGAAGCAGACCGAGCCCCGAGCTGTCCATAAAATCAATATGCGAGAGATCAAGCACAAGCACCTCCGGTCTTGCGCTGTACAGTGCGCTGTCTATCCTTTCCCTTAACGAGCGTGCGCTGTGGTGATCTATTTCACCGCGCGGCGCAACCGTGAGCCTTGCCCCATCGGTCGTCACTACTATTCTGGAATTTGCCATTTTCTTTACCGTCCTTCCGATATGATTATGCCGTAGCGGCAAGTAATATGCTAACACAGCGAATGCGTCGCATTTTGTCACAGCGTGCGCAAACAAAAAAATTCCTCCTCTGCCTTAAAAAAACCGTAGCGAAAATAAACAAATCCCCGTAAGACGATTGATTTTTTCGCACTATTGTAGTATTATATTTATTTAGAATATATATTTGGGGGTGAAGGCTCGAAATGCATAACAGAAACACCGCACTTGTGTGCCTCTTGGCTTTGCTTTTTACGGCAATAACGGCTCTTACGTGTGCACCGCTTGCCTTCGCAGCCGATAACGTTGCCGAGGATATAACCTCCGTTTCCAACGTAAGCACGGAGGGCTTTTACAACCCCGCAGTAGTTCTTGACGGCAATTACAGAGACTACACCAACGCATACAACGGCGCCGTTATAACCGCAAAGAACGCAAACGGCATCGGATACGTTTATTTTATTTTCGAGACAGCGGCACCCGAATACACGGTAACGGATACCGAAACGGGCACAAGCCGCCGCTTTGGCAATTGCGGTATGATACACGAGCTGCTCGACCTCAAGTCCGCATTCGGTTATCTGCCAACGTCCATACGCATCGACCTTGATTTTCACATCGCCGTAAGCGAGATATATTTACTATCCGACGGTTCCCTGCCCGATTGGGTACAGAGATGGGAAAGCCCGCTTACCGAGTGTGATATGCTGCTTCTTGTCTCGCACAGTGATGACGATCAGCTGTTCTTTGCGGGTCTGCTTCCCCTTTATGCCGGCGAGAACGGTGCGAAGGTTCAGGTTGCATACTTCACAAATCACAACGACGTAGCAAACCGCCGCCACGAGCTGCTTGACGGTCTGTGGCACACGGGCGTCCGCAATTACCCCATAATCGCAAGCTTCCCCGATCTTTACAGCGAATCGCTTGCAGGCGCGCTTGACGCGTATAAGAGCTACGGCGGATATACCGAGGACGATTTTATCGACTTCGTTTACGATCTCGTCCAAGACACGAAGCCGCGCGTTGTAGTAACGCACGATATAAGCGGTGAGTACGGCCACGGCACGCATATGCTTTGCACAAGCGCGACCGTCGATGCGATAAACAAATGCTCCGCGCCGAACGCCTACGGCGATATAGACGGCAAGTGGCATATTGCAAAGCTCTATTTGCATCTTTACAGCGAGAACCGTCTTACGCTTGATATTGACAGTCCACTGTCAGCCTTTGGAGGCAAGAGCGCCTTCAAGGTTTCTCAGGAGGCATTCGGATACCACCTTTCACAGCATTGGACTTGGTTCTACGGCTGGCTTTACGGCAAAAACGGAGCGGAAATAACCCTCTCCACCGAAATAATGACGCATTCCCCCCGCGAATACGGACTTTACTTCTCTGCCGTGGGCATGGACATCACGCACACCGATATGCTTGAAAATATCGAAACGCTTGCAGAGCGCGCAGAGAGACTTGAGGCGGAAAGCAAGGCGGAGGATACAAGCGCGCCCGCCACAGAGCCGCCAAGCACCGAAGCAACCGATGCACCCGTAACGGAGCTTCAAACGGATATAGCTACGGAGCACGCTCCGGACACAACCGTAACGGCGGACGTACAAACAACCACCGTCCCCGTAAGAACCCCGTCAAAAACCGATAACGAAATCAACAAGACGGCAGTTGTAGCCATTGCCCTTGCGGCTGTGCTTTGCTCTGTCGTGCTGCTTGTGATAAATGCAAAAAGCTCAAGATACTCACGATATTCACGTAAACCTCACTCAAGAAGAAGATAACGGAGAATACTATGTTTGAACAAAGCAGAATTACGGTAGTTGTACCGTCATATAAGCCCGATGAAAAGCTTCTCGGCACCGTAAAGGGCATACTTGATGCCGGCTTCACGGACGTTTGCGTAGTTGATGACGGAGGCGGAAAGGCATACGAGCACGTCTTTGACGAGGTTCGCGCGATGCCGCATTGCACCGTGCTTGTACACGAGGTAAACAGAGGCAAGGGCGCCGCGCTCAAAACCGCATTCAAATACATCGCAGAAAATCGCCCAGACTGTCTTGGCGCGGTAACCGCGGACGGAGACGGTCAGCACCTCCCCGCCGACATACTCGCCTGTGCGCAAAAAATGTGCGAGCTTGATGCCGCAATACTTGGCAGCAGAGATTTTTCGCAATCTCACGTACCCGCAAGAAGCCGTATGGGCAACAGGATAACCTCCTTCGTTTTCCTTGCCTTCTGCGGTCTAAAAATCACCGACACGCAGACGGGTCTGCGCGCGATCCCCGCACGCTTTCTCAGCGACCTTATAAATATCAAGGGCGACCGATACGAATACGAGACCAATATGCTGCTTGAGGCTAAGCGCATCGGTATGAAGATGAAGGAGCACACCATCGAAACGGTTTATATCGATGATAATGCCGCCTCTCACTTCAATCCCCTCAAGGACAGCCTTCGCATTTACTCGCTCATCCTTAAGTACATATTCTCCTCCGCCTGCGCAACCGTCACCGATCTGCTTGCTTTTTATCTGATAATGCTGTTTTTCGGTGGTGCGCTCGGCGCAAAGGCGGTAATCACCGCAACCGTAATAGCGCGCGCGATCTCCTCCGCCGTCAACTACACCGTTAATCGCAACGTGGTATTCAGCGGCGGCAAGAATGCGGGACACACCGTACTCCGTTACTACGCGCTCGCAATCCCCGTTATGCTTTGCTCCGGTGGGCTTGTTTCCCTCTTAAAGACTCTTTTGGGCGCCGAGCTTGCAATAATCACCACACTTATCAAGACAGTGGTAGACACTGTGCTTTTCTTCGTCACCTTCCGCGTACAACGCGAATGGGTGTTCCGCAAAAAATAAATCGAGAGGACCAAAGATGAACAATACCGAACACAATAACGGTCAGCACCCCGAAAGAGGCAATATAAATAACGGAATCATCCTTAACTACCACAAGCCCGTACAGGCAAGCGGTACGAGAATAAGAAGCGACAGCATCCGCAGACGCGCGGATGAAAGAATGCGCCGCCACAAAAAAAGAAGCGGTATCCGCCTCTTTTTGAAGATATTTGCAAAGCTCATTGCCGCAGTGCTTGTCATTGCCATAGTTGCTGTCGGAGGCGTGCTTTCCATCATCAACGCTGTCGCAAAGGGCCCCAGCACCACTATGCGCGACCAGCTTGTGCTTATGGCTATGCAAGCAAGCGCAACCAAGTGGGTGCCCGGTCTGTTTCTTGACGATGCAACCGTAGCGGCTATCGTTGAATCCAGCCACATCGTACGCACCGACGTTACCCCCATCGACAGCTTTACGGAAACAAACAAGGGTAACATCGCGGGCAAGACCGAGGAGGATATCGAGTGGGTAGACGGCATTTACTACACCACCGTAAGCGGCCCCACCTACCGCGCATACGTTATGCTTATTAAGGACCCCTCCCGCGTTTACGTTGGCACCACGGACTTCTCCACCGGTGCGGGCATCAGAATTTTCGAGATAGTTGAAAAGGAAAATGCCGTTGCCGCGATCAATGCGGGCGAGTACCACGATAACGGCGGTCAGGGCATTGGCGACCTTCCCATCGGCCTTACCTATTCCAAGGGCGAGCAGGTTCACTCCGACTGGTATACAGACCGCACCTTTATCGGCATAGACAAGGATAACAAGCTTGTCGTTAAGGAGGGCATCACCGTTGCTGAGGGCAAGGCGCTCAATATTCGTGATGGAGTTTGCTTCCAGACCGGCAACGTGCTTATCACCAACGACGGCACAAGCATCTTTACACATTACGAGGATAACAACCTCGGTACCGCACAGCGCACCGCTATCGGTCAGCGCCAAGACGGCACCATAATTATGGTAGTTACGGACGGACGCTCTGCCTCCAGCATCGGCGCAACGCACAACGATATCATTGACGTTATGCGCGAGTTCGGTGCAGTTACCGCAGGCATGCTTGACGGCGGCTCCAGCACCATGATGTACTACAGAGATTATTGGGATATCCTCGGCATCGACATAAACACTCTCGATGAATTCCAGCGTAAGGGCATTGTCAACAAGTACAAGGCATTCACCACCCCCAGAAAGATGCCCACCTACTTTGTTGTTGCGCCTATGGCAAGCGAGCAATAAGGGGGAGGGACGTAAAATGAGCGATTACAGAAGAGATATGCGCACGAATGCGGAACGCACCCGTACGCAGTATACAAGACGCTTCCCCATCTTTTGGGTACTGCTTCTCGGCTTTGTTATCATATCCGTTATTTACATTTCAGGTGTTATCAACAAGGTAGAGGCCTTCCTCGAGGAATACGAAAGCGTACAGCCGAAATACGTTGAGGCTGAGGTATTTGATACCTATTTCAAAAAAATAGACTACGATAAGCTCCTGAAGGCCGCAGACAGAGGCGATGGCGAGATAAGCGAGTTCGAAACGCGCGACGATCTCATCACCTATCTCAAGGGTCTTTACGAGGGCAAGGAGATAAGCTGCTACAGCATATCCACCGGCGCTGCAAATGCGGAAACGGCTGAGCTGAAGCTAACGGACCTTGCGGGATACTTCGTTGAGCAGTTCAACTCCAAGGGCGACATCCGCTACATCGTTAAGGCGGGCGAGGACAAGATTGCGGAATTCACGCTCATGCATTCCGATAGCGAGCTGAAAAAGAGCAAGCACGGCTTTAAAATGTACGAGCTTGCGGATATCGAGCTTTTCTTCTTCCCCCACGAAAGCGTAACCGTTAAGCTTCCCCAAAGCTCCACGCTTACCGTCAACGGTGTAACCGTAACGGATAAGTACCTTATGCCCGACGTGCGTGAGGAGGAGGAGATCAACAAGCACCTGCCCGACGGAATCGAGGGCATCGTTTACGTTGCTTATACTATTGACGGACTGTTCGGAAAGCCCGAGATAAGCGTTACCGATAAGAACGGCAAGGCAACCGAGTGCGTATATATCGAGGACGGAAATTATTGGTCCGCAGGATTCTTATATGATGCGGCGCTTGAGGCTCAGTTCTCCGATTACGTAATCAACGCAATCGAAAAATACGCCGCTTATATGCAGATGGACGGTGCAAGAGCCGATTTTATCGACTATTACGATACCGATTCCGAGCTTTGGCAGAACATTATAACCACCGAAAACTATTTTGTTTGGGAGCACGAGGGCTACACCTTCAAGGACAAGAAGGCAAGCGAGTTCTACCGCTATGACGAGAACGTGTTCTCCTGCCGTGTTTCCATGACACATCTCCTGCACCGCTACGGATGGGAGGATTACGTGGACTATATCGATATGACCATCTTCCTTCGCAACGTAAACGGCAAGTACGTTATCTTTGACAGCTTTGCCCGTCAGTAAGGAGGCATTTATGCTTTGTATATCCTCTTTTATCGACACGATATACGATCTTGATTTTGCTATACTCGATCTTATCGCAGAAAATTTGCGAAACGGTTTTCTTGACGTTATAATGCCGATGATAACCTTCCTCGGTGACGGCGGATGGTTTTGGATCGCTTGTGCGGTCATTATGCTGTTTTTCAAGAGAACGCGCAAAACAGGCATTATGATGGGGCTTTCCCTCGTTTGCGGACTCATACTCTGCAATCTCACCTTAAAGCCGCTCGTTGCGCGCGTAAGGCCGTACGATCTGCGCCCCGTGGCGAATATGCTAACGGAGCCGATGCACGATTTTTCCTTCCCCTCGGGGCACACCATTGCTTCCTTTGAGGGCGCTGTAGTGCTTCTTATCCGCGATAAGCGCTTCGGTATTCCCGCAACGGTGCTTGCATTTCTTATCGCATTTTCGCGCCTTTACCTGTACGTCCACTACCCCACCGACGTGCTTGCATCCATCATTCTCGGCTCCCTGCTTGCGGTATTCTCCGTTTGGGCGGTAAATAAGCTTTATGCGAGGTTTGCAAAATGACAAACGAACAGAGACTCAAAAATCTTGAGGTTCCCACAGGAAAGATAGACGTGGTGCTTGATACCGATACCTTTAACGAGATCGACGATCAGTTCGCGCTTGCGTATCTTCTCCGCTCCACCGAAAAGCTTAACACAAAGGCAATTTATGCCGCACCCTTCTTCAATCAGCATTCCACCTCCCCCGCTGACGGAATGGAAAGAAGCTATGAGGAAATAAAAAAGGTCCTCGCACTGATGAACGAGGATCTGCCCGTTTTCAAGGGCTCGGACAAATATCTGCCCGATGAAAGAACAGCGGTTGATTCCCCCGCCGCCGACGATCTTATTGCCAGAGCAAAGCTCTACAGCCCCGAAAATCCGCTGTACGTCGTTGCGATCGGCGCAATCACCAACGTAGCCTCCGCGCTTATAAAGGCACCCGAGATTACCGAAAACATCGTTATCGTATGGCTCGGCGGTAACTCCAGCCAATACCACGATACGAAGGAATTCAATATGATGCAGGACGTTGCCGCCGCAAGAGTGGTAATGAGGAGCGCAGCCCCCTTCGTTCAGCTTCCCTGCATGGGCATCGTTTCCTCGTTTATGGTATCCGCACCCGAGCTTGAATACTGGCTGATGGATAAAAATCCCCTCGCCGACTATCTTGCCCGCAACACTATAAAGGAAGCGAATGCATACGCAAGCGGCAAGCCCTGGACGCGCGTCATCTGGGACGTTACCGCAGTTGCGTGGCTGTTAAACGACAATAGCCGATTTATGCTCTCCCGTATTGAAAAGACTCTTCTCCCCTCCTACGAGCACAAGTATGAGGAAAACACCGGCGCGGATATGCGCTACGTTTACCACATCTGGCGCGATAGCCTGATGGAGGATCTGATAAACAAGCTGACCAAATAATAAAAGCCTCAAAAACGCAAATGCGTTTTTGAGGCTTTTTCGCGTGAAAATGCGGGCGGCTAATATCCGCCCGCTTTCATTACGTATTTAACCGAATTTTCTATTGGAAAGGCGTACGGTTACGGATGCAACCGCGTATCCTATTACACCGTAAACCGCAAGCAATACGTACTCCATAATTATCTTGAAAAGCTGACTGCGGAGGGCGTTCTTACCTGCGCTTTGCAGGAAGGGCAAGGTGTTAGGTATGAATATAACAAGCATCGAAAGCAGCACAAGCGCAACCGCACACCATACACACGCGCAAATCGCCACGGAGAGGCGGTTTTTTTGCTTTTTACGGCAAATAGCAAGCACGGCAATGCAAACGCCCACAACAAGCACAACGCGCAGAACGGCAAAAATTGCGGTAGTGAGCAACGCCTCCGAATTGGAGCGCATAAGAGT
>JAFOAB010000012.1 GCA_017382555.1 Clostridia bacterium | reverse complement strand
ATCTGCCTGAAGAAGGGTAACGGCGAGGACAAGAAGAAAATTATGCTTGCCGCACACTCGGACGAGCACGGCTTTGTTGCCACTTATATCGAAAATAACGGTCTTATCCGCTTTGATACTTGCGGTGAGCCCGATCTTACCTCCGCCGCTTACGGCGAAATCGAATTTGAAAACGGTGTGAGGGGCATACTTATCCCCGAGGACACGGCAAGCCTCAACGTGCGCCGTATGCACGTTGACATCGGTGCAAAAAATGCGCAGGAGGCTGAAAAGAAGGTACGCCCCGGTGACTTCTTTGCGCCCGTACACCGCATCTCAAAGCACGGCACCAAGGTATGCGGCACCGCACTTGACGGTCGCCTTGCTTGCGCCGCGCTTATCAAGACCGCTTCCCTTATCACGAACAACAAGGACGATATCTACTTTGCCTTTACAGGTCGCCAGACCGTGGGATTTAAGGGCGCTTGTGCCGCCGTATACAACGTTTGCCCTCACGTTGCCATTAACGTCGGCATCTGCCCCGAGGGCGGCTGCAAGGCGGGCGCAGGCGCGGCAATCAAACTAAAGGATGCCGCAACGGTTTGTGACAGAGAGCTTGCCTTCAGCCTTGAGGATGCGGCAAAGGCTGCAAAAATTCCCTATCAGCTTGAGATAAACACCCACACCGCAAGCGAGGCCGTTTCGCTTCAGACAACGGGTGCAGGTGCGGCAGTAGGCGGTATCTCCATACCCGCAAAGCATCTGCACACCTCTGCGGAGACCGCATATCTTACCGATGCGGAGAACGCTGTAAAGATACTTTGCGCATATCTCGGAGGTAACAAATGAACACCGAGCGCATAGAGATGCTTTGTGCGGAGGCCGAAGAAAGACTTGCCCCCGCATTCCGCGAGATAGCGCGTATATCCGAAAAAAATACGCGCAAGGTGCTTGACGCGTTTAAAAACGCGCGCATAAGCGCCACCCACTTTGCGGCAAGCGACGGCTACGGCTACAATGACCGCGGACGTGAGCTTATCGACGAGGTGTATGCCGAGGTATTCGGCACCGAGGCGGCTGTGGTGCGCCACAGCATTGCAAACGGCACGCACGCGCTTACCATCGGTCTTTTCGGTCTGCTCAGGCCGGGTGACACGCTGCTTTCCGTTACCGGTGAGCTTTACGATACCTTAAAAAGCGTTACCGAGAAGAAGGAGGGCGAGGGCTCGCTTCCCGATTACGGTATCGCATACAAGCAGATAGACTTCAAGGTAGTTGACGGCCGCGAGGAATTTGACTACGAGGCGCTTGAAAAAACGCTTGCCGAGGACAAGTCCGTTAAGGTGGTGTACGTGCAGAGGAGCCGCGGATACGCGGGCAGACGCACGCTTACCGCAGAGGAGATAAACCTCCTTGCCGATTTTGTACACGCAAGATGCGGCGCATTCGTTATGGTGGATAACTGCTACGGCGAATTTGTGGAGGAGATAGAGCCTTACCGCGCCGATCTTATCGTCGGCTCGCTTATTAAAAACCCCGGCGGCGGAATGGCGGATGCGGGCGGATACCTTGCGGGTACGAAACGCGCCGTGGAGCTTGCCTCCTACCGTCTTACCGTTCCCGGTATCGGCGGCGAGGTCGGTGCTACGCTTGGGCAGAACAAGAACATCTTCCGCGGACTTTTCTTTGCCCCCCACGTTGTTGCGGAGGCAATAAAGACCGCACAGCTTGCCGCCTACGTCTTCTCCGCTCTCGGCTACGAGGTCTCCCCCAAGGCGGGCGAGGCGCGCCACGATATTATACAGATCGTGGAGCTTGAGACCGCAGATGCGCTTTGCGCATTCTGCCGCGGCATTCAGGCTAACTCCCCCATCGATTCCTTCCTTACCCCCGAGCCGTGGGATATGCCCGGCTATGACGATCAGGTAATTATGGCGGCGGGCGCATTCGTTGGCGGCTCGTCCATCGAGCTTTCCGCTGACGGACCGCTCCGTCCCCCCTTCCGCGTATTTTTGCAGGGCGGCCTTACCTATGAAAGCGGCAAATGCGGCATAATCGGCGCCGCAACCGAGGTTCTCAACACAAATAATAAATAGAGGAAAAAAACAATGAAAAAAATTACAGCTCTTATTCTTTCGCTTATCGCGGTTTTTGCACTTGCATCCTGCTCCGGCTCCGATGCCCCCAGCGGTATGAAGCTTGCAAGCAACGAGGTATGCGACTACTATTTCTACGTGCCCACCAACTGGACCGTTGATATGTCCACGGGCGTTACCTCCGCTTATTACAGCGAGAAGGATCGCTCCAACATCTCCATGACCAGCTATGCATTAAGCGGTGAAATGACAGCAGACTCATACTGGGAAAGCATTCGCTCCACCTATGCCGCGCTCTTTGCAGAGATGTCCGAGCCCGAGGTAAAGACCACCGCGCTTGACGGTGTGGAGGCAAAGCAGTACACCTACGTAGCAAAGGCGGGTACCGAGCAGTTCAAGATCATGCAGATCTTCTGCGTTAAGGGTGAGACCGTTTACGTTTTCACCTTCACCGCTACTCCCGAAAAGTTTGAGGAGCATATAGACAAGGTTGCCCTTGTTCTTGCGGAATTCCGCTTTATGTAATATGAAGGAAATTTATTTCGACAACAGTGCAACTACTCCGCTGTGTAAGGGCGCAAGAGAGGCGGCTGTCCGTGTGATGGATATATACGGCAACCCCTCCTCCCTGCACAGCGCGGGTCTTGCCGCGGAAAAGGAGCTGAACGCCGCAAGGAATGCGGTGCTTTCCGCTCTCGGCAGTGACAAAACGAAGGGCAGACTCGTCTTCTGCGG
Source organism: Clostridia bacterium (assembly GCA_017382555.1). GTDB lineage: Bacteria > Bacillota > Clostridia > Oscillospirales > CAG-272 > RUG12395. The sequence goes on along the minus strand of JAFOAB010000012.1, from coordinate 4,813 downwards.
CTGTGGAAGCGAGGCAAACAACCTCGCCATCCTCGGTGCCGCAAGGGCAAAGAGCTTCCGCGGCACACCCACCGTTATCACCACGGACAGTGAGCATCCCACCATCGAAAACCAGCTTAAGGTGCTGGAGGGCGAGGGCTGGCGCGCCGTGCGCATACCCACAAGGGGCGGTAGCCTTGATATGGCGGCGCTTGAGGCGGCGCTTGACGGAAGCACCGCAATAGTCAGCCTGATGCACGTAAATAACGAAACGGGCGCAATATACGACGTTGCCACCGCCTTTAAAATGGCAAGAAAAAAGGCACCGCAGGCGTTTTTGCACTGCGATGCGATACAGGCGTTTCTGAAGATACCGATGAACGTACACCGCCTCGGCTGTGACGCCGTTTCCGTAAGTGCGCACAAGGTAGGCGGCATGAAGGGCGTGGGTGCGCTTTGGTTCACCGCGGAGGTGGAGAAGCAACGCCGCCTTTCCCCCGTTATATACGGCGGCGGTCAGGAGATGGGGCTTCGAAGCGGTACGGAAAACACCGTGGGCATTGCATCCTTTGGCGGTGCGGTTGCGGAAAACAGCGCCCGCCTTGCCGATAACGCACGCAAATGCCGCGCGCTGACCGAGCGCATTATTGAAAGGCTTGGCGACTGCGCGGAGATATCCTTCAACCTGCCCGAGGCACGCGCTCCGCATATTTTGAGCATAACGAACAGCCGCGTGAGAAGCGAAACGCTTGTGCATTTCCTTTCCGCAAGAGGCATCTTCGTTTCCGCAGGCTCTGCCTGCTCCAGCCACGCAAAGCACTCCTCCCCCTCGCTTATCGCCTTCGGACTTAATGCCGATGCGGCAGAAAAGACGATACGCGTAAGCCTTTCCGCCGAATACGGTGAGGAGGATTGCGACTACCTTTGCACCTGCCTTGCGGAGGGTGTGACGACCCTTGCGGGTACACGCTGACAAGTAATAACTATTGGAGGTGGCAGACCGTGTCACTTACCTTCCGTGGCGGTGTGCGGATAGGAATCCGCAAAAAAGCCGCCAATAAAGAAATAGAGCAATACATACCCACACGGGTTATGCTCCCCTTTACCGATGACTGCACCCTGAATATCGGAGATTCGGTCAGCCGTAATCAGCCGATAGGCACAGACAGCCACGGCATTTGGCACGCAAGCATTGCGGGAAAAATTACGGAGATAAGGGAGCTTGACGGCAAAAAATATCTCTATATAGAGGCAGACGGCGAGAAGCGTGAGGAAAAGCCCCTCGCCCCCGCAGACAAGCCTCTTTCCGCCTTCAGCGCGGAGGAGATAGCCGAGACCGTTCGCCTTGCAGGCATCTTCGGTATGGGCGGCGGTAAAAGCACCGCCGAAAAGCTTGCGGCCGCAATGGGTAAGGTTGAGCGCATAATCGTGAACTGCGCGGAAAGTGAGCCGTATTCGAGCGCCGACCATCGCACCCTGCTTGAAAGACCCGAGGAGGTCGTAAACGGAGCAAAGATACTTATGCGCGCCCTTTCCGTTGATAGGGCGTACATCGGCATCGAGGAGGATAAGCTTGACGCCGCCACCGCCGTTGACCGCGTGAACGGACAAAGCGAGCTTGTGCGCGTGCGCATACTCAAATCCAAATACCCTCAGGGGAGCGAAAAGATGCTCGTTTCCGCCATTCTCGGCAAGCCTTACCCCGCAGGTAAAACGCCCGAGGAATGCGGATGCTTCGTTATCAACTGCCGTACCTGCGCCGCCGTTTTCCGCGCGTTTGCATACGGCGAGGTAATGACAAGCACGACCGTAACCGTCTCCGGCGGTGCAATAAAGCGTGCGCGTAACCTCACCCTCCCCCTCGGTACTCTTCTTTCCGACGTAGTTAAGCATTGCGGAGGCGATGGGGCAAGCGCCGTAATTATCGGCGGAGCGATGAACGGAATAAAGCAAACGGAGCTTGATGCACCGATCCTTAGCGGTGCGGCAATTCTTTGCCTCTCCCCGCACTACCGCGCACCCGAGCAGTTCGCTTGCATAAGATGCGGCAGATGCGCTTCCTCCTGCCCGATGAGTCTTTCCCCCGTTTCCATTTACAACGCATTAAAAAAGAATAAGGAAAAAAGGGCGGCGACACTGCGTGCCGACCTTTGCATAGAATGCGGCACGTGTGCATTCGTTTGCCCCGCGCGTCTGCCTCTCTTGGAGGAGATAAGGGCGATGAAGCACCGCCCGACGGAGGAGATGCCGAAGGACGTGCCGACAACAGAAGCCGAAGCCGAACAGAAGGAGGTTGCCGAGGATGAAAAATCGGAAGCTTGAGCGCACAGCCCCCTTCATAACGTCAAACGAAAGCGTACGCACCCTAATGTGCGATGCGCTGATGGCGCTTTTGCCCGCACTTGCGTGGGCGCTTTACTCATTTGGGATGCGTGTGCTTACGGTTGTTGCCGTCTCTGTCGGTGTTGCACTTGTGTCCGACCTTATTATGAGCCTCATCGTCCGCAGAAGGCTTGGCGTTACCGACCTTTCCTTTGCGGTTACGGGGCTTATATACGCATTTACCCTGCCCTACGAAGTGCACCTGCACATCGTTGCCGCGGGCAGTGCCTTTGCCATCATCGTCGCAAAGGGATTCTTCGGCGGGCTCGGCAAAAACATCTTCAACCCCGCCGTGTGCGGCAGAGTGCTTGTGGAGTTTATCTTCAACTCGGGCATTTTTTATGCTAACGAGCTGAACACGAAGGCGCTTACCGACGGCTTTAAGGTGCTGAACACCCTTAACGCGGGCGAGATACCGAGCACGCACCTTGTAGATATGTTTATGGGCGATATGGGCGGTGCGATGGGCGAGATAAGCACGCTTCTGCTGCTTGCGGGCGGTGTTTACCTCATACTCCGCGGAACGGTGGATTGGCGTATACCCACGGCATTCGTTGCCGCTGCCGCCGCCACGGCATACCTGATGTGCCCGCATTACGACAAATTCTCGTGGGTGCTCGGTCAGCTGTTCACGGGTGCGCTTGCACTTGCCGCTTTGTTTTTGGCAACCGACCCAACCACATCCCCGATAACGCCCTCGGGCAAGCTTGTCTACGGTGCTGTCGGCGGTGCGCTTTGCATCATCTTCCGTATGTATCTGCCGATCTGGGACGGTGTTTTTGTGGCGATCCTTGCCGCAAACGCACTTGCAAGACCGATCGATATGACAGTACTTGCACTAAAAAGCAGAACAAAAAAGAGATAAGAGTGAAGAGATAAGAGAAAAGGAAAAAAGGACGGTGGATCCGCGGATCCGCCGTCCTTTTATTAACTTTTAGAATTACTCCTTGCGTCCCTTGGAAACAAGAATGTTTGTAAGGATGCCGAGGATAAGAGCGCACGCGATGGTGGTAAGGGTAACCTTGCCGATAGCCATCTGCATACCGCCGATACCGGTTATAAGGATAACGGAGGTGGTGAAGAGGTTTGCGTGGTCCTCAAGGTTTACCTTCTGGATCATCTTGAGACCGGATACTGCAATAAAGCCGTAAAGGGTAACGCAAACGCCGCCCATTACGCATCCGGGAATGGAATCGAGGAATGCAACGAGGGGCGAAATGAAGGAGAATGCGATGCTCATTACAGCAGCGGCGGTAATGGTGATTACGGAAGCGTTACCGGTAATAGCAACACAACCGACAGACTCGCCGTAGGTGGTGTTGGGGCAGCCGCCGAAGATAGCGCCGACAAAGGAGCCGACACCGTCACCAAGCAGGGTTCTGTGGAGACCGGGCTCCTCAAGAAGATCGCTCTCGATGATGGAGGAGAGGTTCTTGTGGTCCGCAATATGCTCTGCAAATACAACGAATGCAACGGGAATGTAAGCAACCGCAACGGTAGCAATGAAGGATGCGCTGAGATCGCCAATGCCCTTGAATGCGGTAATGAAGGTAAAGTCGGGAAGCGCGATGAAGGTCTTGAGGGAAACACCGCCCTCGACAAGCGCCTTGAAGGGAGCAAAGTCGATTACCTGTGCAACACCGGTAAGGGTGAGGATAAGTGCGGTTGCATATCCTGCAAGAATACCGATAATGAAGGGGATAAGCTTCATCATCTTCTTTCCGTAAACGGAAACGATAACTACAACCGCAAGAGTAACCATAGCACAAATGAAGGATGCCCATGCGCTTGCGCTCATAATGTAAGCGCCGTTACCGTCCTGAGGACCGTAGGAGAATACATCCTTGATAGCCGCGCCGGCAAGGGAAAGACCGATAAGAGCAACGGTAGGGCCGATAACAACAGGGGGCATAAGCTTGTTTATCCACTTAACGCCCGCAAACTTAACGATTGCGGCGATAATTACGTAAACAAGACCTGCGAACGCTGCACCGATGAGAAGTCCGAGGTAGCCGAGAGCAACAACGGAGCCTGCACCTGCAAATGCTGCGCACATAGAGCCGATGAATGCAAAAGACGAGCCGAGGAATACGGGGCTCTTAAACTTGGTGAAAAGCTGGTAGATGAGCGTTCCTGCGCCTGCTCCGAAGAGTGCGGCGGAGGCTGCCATTCCGTTGCCTACGATGGCAGGAACAGCGATAGTTGCAGCCATAATGGCGAGAACCTGTTGGATGGCAAAGATGATAAGCTGTGCGGTGCGGGGTCTGTCTTTAACGTTGTAAACTAGTTTCATACTTCCTCCAAACAAATTTATTTCATTTCATTGTAGCATTTAATTTCGATTAAGTAAATCGTTTTTCGACAGGTTTTGCCGTTTCTACCTTTTGCACAAAAAAGGCAAGGTGAATTTTGTGCGTAAAGCTTGCCAAAGAATGAAATTTAATAAAACTAT
>JAFOAB010000209.1 GCA_017382555.1 Clostridia bacterium | reverse complement strand
GCCCAAGCGGATATGCAGAAAAAAGCAACGATGCACGCGCATACACAACACCCAACAAGTAAACGCAAAGCCATATAATGCCCTTTGGGGCGGAAGCGGCAACAAGCCTTTCCGCCCTCACGGAGGCGCGATATACGTTACCGCGCAGGAAACGCGGGGCCGCAGGTGCACGCCTTGGCTCCGCGCCGATCGCCACCTTGCCGCTTGGGATGCGATTCGTTGCACCCGACACGGCTCTTTTTGTCGTTTTCAAATTATTTTTACCCTTGGCACTAACCTGTCTACGCTGTGCCTCCGGCTCAACCATATGTATTTTTCCCTTTTCCCTATTCATAACTTCCTCCGATGCGGACAGTGTGTTTACCATTGTAGCAAACGGTATCGAAAAATACTGTCGAAGTCGCGGAGGCAAAAAATGTATTTTTTTGACCGCAAACGGATGCTATTGACATTAGGAAAAGAATGTAGTAGAATGGGTGAAAATAAATCTTTTGAATTTTATCGCATACAAGACTTTGCGATGCAAGCAAATCGAAGGCGTATTTTCATACGCCGAGGTGCTTGCGAGGATGAAACAAAGTATGCCTCCTCTTCTCGTTTTCGAAGAAAAATCTTCGCAGACGAGGCGCGACGATGCAAGCAAACCGAAGGCGTATTTTCATACGGCGAGGTGCTTGCGAGGATGAAACGAAGTATGCGGAGATTTTTCAAAGAAAAATAATTTGGTCTTATGGGGCGGGGTGAGATTCCCCACCGGCGGTGATAGTCCGCGAAGCACGAAGGTGCCCGACAGGGTGAAATTCCCTGACCGACGGTATAGTCCGGATGGGAGAGACCGATCTGCGCATTTTTGCGTATTTATCTCCGTTTGTCCCCGTGGACCTACGGAGGTTTTTTATTATGAAATTACACAGAGATCGCTCCCCTAGCACGGTTAAAAAATTGACCGTAACCGCAATGCTTGCTGCTCTTGCATTCCTGCTTGTCGCAACCATACGCATCCCCGTTGTTATGTTCTTAAAATACGAGCCGAAGGACATAATAATCACCATCGGCGGCTTTATTTACGGCCCCGCAACAGCCGCGCTCATTTCGCTTATCGTTGCTATTGTGGAGATGGTAACAATCAGCACCGAGGGCATTATCGGATGCATTATGAACTTTCTCTCAAGCGCGGCATTCTCCGTGCCTGCCGCGATAATTTACAGCAAGAAGCGCAATCTGAAGGGCGCTGTAATCGGCCTTATCACCGGTGCGCTCTCCGTTTGCGCAACAATGATGCTGTGGAACTACCTTATCACCCCTCTTTACATGAAGGTAGACCGCGCACAGATCGCGGCTATGCTGCCCACCATGTTCTTACCCTTCAACCTACTTAAGGCAACCCTAAACGCAGCCCTTACCATGATCATATACAAGCCGACGGTTAAGGTTCTGCGTGCCGCAAAGCTGCTTCCCGCCTCCGAATCGACAAAAAAGGGCGGCAACACCGCAATAATTGCCATCATCTCTGCCGTTTTTGTTGCCGCTGTATGCATCTTTTTAATCATTTATTGGCAAACTGTATAAAAAGTTGACTTTTCTGTACTTGACATTGATTTTTTAGTAATTCCGTGGTACAATAAGTCAAAGGAGGTGACGGTTTGACTGCTGAAAACACAATCACAATGAAGTTAGATGACATAAAACCGTACGTTCGTTACGCAAAGATATTAAAGATGGGCGCCGATTACAGCACCCGTGATATGCGTGCATATGACAACCGTCTGCTGTATTTCTTTTCCGGCAACGCGAAGCTTGAAATTGACGGTACCGAATATTTCCCGGAGCGCGGACAGTGCTTTATCTGGACGCCCGATTCCGTATATTCACTCACAGCACAGGGGGATGACGGCTTTACCGTTCTTGTTGTCAATTTCGATTACACCTTCGGCGCACGCAAAATTTCGCTTTGCTTACCGCCCGCAACCAAGGATAACTTTGACGAAGCGCAAAGACCGGAAAAAATCGAATTTTCCGACGTTCCCGAATTCAACGCCCCCTTGTTTATCAAGGATATGCACAATAACGAGTATGACTTTCACTGTCTTGAAAAGGAGTTTGTAAGTCCACAGCGCAATTACGCCGCTATGCTCAGCGCTATTATGCAGAAGATCCTGCTTATCTGCGCAAGGCAGTCCGGTGCAAGACTGAACGTGGGCAGCTCCTCTCTCGTTGTCAGCGTTATTGACTATATACACGAAAATTATGCAAGCGATCTTTCAAACGCTACGATCGGCCTGCACTTTAATTACCATCCCAATTATATCAACCGCTGTATGCTTGCAAACACCGGACAGTCGCTTCACCAGTACGTGGTGAACGCAAGAGTGCTTAAGGCGCTGGAATTGCTCCAAACGACTGACCTTTCGGTAACTGAGATATCCCGCGCGGTGGGATTTAAATCCATCAAGCATTTTTCGCAAAGCTTTAAGCGTTGCTATAATTACTCCCCCACACATTTCAGATAACAAAAAAAGCCGATATGGAAAATTCCATATCAGCATAAACCCCGAATTCAGCACAGCAAAAGAGGCGCTCGAGCATTCGAGCGCCTCTTTTTTAACATTCCGTTAATTACTCAACCTGACCGGACTGGAAGAATCCGTTAATTCTCTTCAGATCGGCGGTTGCGGTCTTCTCAAACTTCGTGTACATAGAAGCAAAATCGGTGGACTTGTCGCGGAGGAGGTAGCCAAGCTGAGTTCCGTATGTACCGATCTTGTAGAAGAGGCCGAGGTCGTAGATTCTGTTTGCGAAGATGATCTCAAGAGTCTCTGCACTTTCCTGATCCTGAACGTGGCGGCCAACGAGGGTTCTGTCATAATATGCGGGGGTTACGATCTCCTTGGAGTGGTATGCCATAGCCTCGGAGATTACACCGCTGATCTCTTCGTCATACATATCTGCGGGGATACAGTACATAGCGGTCTGGTAGCCGGCAAATCCGCAGTAGTAGTTTTCCTGCTCCTCGGAAAGCTTAGGCATAGGAAGAATACCGTACTCAAGCTCGGTATCGCGGAAGAGGGGGAGCGCCTTGAGGTACTCGTGGAGGAAGAGTGCCTGACCCTGCATATACATCTTATCCCAAGCAACGCCGCCTGTCATGTGCTGGAAGTTGATAACGGACTTATCCTG
>JAFOAB010000208.1 GCA_017382555.1 Clostridia bacterium | reverse complement strand
GGCGCTTCTCACCCCTTGCGGGGTTCGTTCGCCTCACGGGTGGATATTTGCCCGTTCCGGCCATTTTTTCCTATCCCCTATGGTGCTTTTCGGGGGTGTAAAGAAACGTGAGTTTCTTTACACCCCCTTTCGTCATAGGTTGCTTACAAAATCGATAAGCTCGTCGAATCCGCCCTGCGGATATTCTGCGACATCGAGATTCTTTTTGTTTAAAAGACAGTCGGTAAGCAGAAATACCCTCATACCGAGCTTTTCCGCTATCATATCCTCCTCCGCATCGTTGCCGACCATAAGGCAATCCTCGCCTTCAAGTCCTGCGCGCGCAAGAACGTCGCGATAATAATCGATATTCGGCTTGCAATGTCGGCTGTCCTCGTAGGCGGTGAAAAACTCAAATTCCGAGGCATCAAAGCCTGCCCAATGGATACGGTGCTCCGTTGCAATGGCGGGGAAGAGGGGATTGGTGGCAAGAATAACGCGGTAGCCTAAAGCTTTGATGGCGTCTACCGCTTCCTTTGCCTTCGGCGTGTAGCCGCAGGAGGGCTGTATTTTCGGAAATTCCGTGCGGTAGAAATCCACAAGCGCTTCCTTTTCGTTTATAGCCTTCTCGCCGAAGCGCTTGGTAAATACCTCCCAAAAGGCGTCCTCGTTGGTTCTTGATCCATCGTTTTTCACCATCGCACCGATACCGTGCCACATAGCCTCGGCAACGTGGGCTGGCTCGTAGCCTCGTGGGGCGAGAAAAACGCAAAGGCGCTTCATATAATCGGCAATAAATTTGTCCAAATCCATAGGGAGAAGTGTTCCGTCGAGGTCAAAAAGTACAGCTTTGATATTGCTCATATTTTCTTCCTTTTAAAAACAGTCCGAGAGGTTATCTCGGACTGTCGTTTGTTATGCAGTGTAGTTATCGAAGTAGCCCTGGATCCAAACAATGGGAGTACCCTTATCGCCGGAGCCGGAGGTAAGGTCGCAGAGAGAACCGATAAGGTCGGTAAGTCTTCTGGGGGTCGTACCCTCGGATGCCATCTTGCCTACAAGGTCAGCATCCTTTTTGATGATGTATTCGGAGATAGCGGCCTTAAGCTCGTCTCCCTTGAGGTGTGCAAAGTCGTTATCCGCGAGGTACTTAAGCTTAACTTCGTTGGGCTGACCAACAAGGCCTGCGGTGTAAGCGGGGGAAACGACCGGGTCTGCAAGCTCCCAAATCTTTCCTACGGGATCCTTGAATGCACCGTCACCGTATACCATAACCTCAACGTGCTTGCCGGTCTTTGCAAAGATCTCGGCAGCTACGCGGTCAACAACGGGCTGGCAATCGCGGGGGAAGAGCTTAACGGTATCCTCGGTTGCCTTGTTGGAGCCGAGCAGACCGTAATCGGCATTGTAGCCGCTTCCGTTTACGGGCGCGTTGAGTATCTCGTCAAGTCCGTAAACGATATTGGCGCCGTTTGCCTTAAGAAGTCTCTTGCTGCGTGCGCGTGTGTGGATATCACAGCAGAGAACGTTTTTGGTATAATTAAGAATGGTGCGGCAGTCGTTTGCAAGAATCACCTCTACGTCGCAGCCTGCCTCGGTGATAAGCTGCTTGTAGTACTCAATGTAGTCAACACCGGTGAAGGGATGCTTTACTATGCCGAAAAGCTCGCGGTAATTTTCCTCGGTAAGCACGTCCGTCCAGGGGTTAACGCCCGCTGCGTCGAGTGCATCCATATCAACGAGGTGGTTACCAACCTCGTCGGAGGGATAGCTGAGCATAAGATATATCTTCTTTGCACCCTTTGCAATTCCGCGGAGGCAGATAGCAAAGCGGTTACGGGAAAGTATCGGGAATATTACTCCAAGTGTGCCGTCGGGGTATTTTTCCTTAATATCGCAAGCGATATCGTCTACGGTTGCGTAGTTGCCCTGTGCACGAGCAACAACCGCCTCTGTTACGGCGATAACGTCCTTGTCACGAATTTCGATATTCTCGCTGCTTGCGGCCTCAAGCACGCTTGTAACGATGATATCAGCAATGTCATCACCGGCTCTGATGATGGGGGCGCGAACACCGCGCGAAACTGTACCGATAAGTCTTTCCATTTATAATTCCTCGATTCTTTGGGAATGGATTGAAAATTTGCCACTCATTAATATAACACAGAAAAATCCTAATATCAATATTTTTTAACGATTTTTTTTGTTGAATCGTGAAAAAATTATTTAACGAAAATAAGCTCGTATCCGTTTGTTCCGAGACCGATCTTTTCGGCATGCTCAAGGCAGGATTGCCAGTTGGATTCGGGTGTGGAGTTTGTGAAGTGATCGTGGTGGTCGCAGAAGTCCGGCTTTGCAAGATTATCGGTAAGCTGAGTGTTGGGGAGGGGAGTCTGCTTCAAGCATGCATCAACGCAAGCTCGGTCAAGCGCAACCGGGTCAAAGGATGCAAACATACCGATGTTGGGAAGGATGGGCGCATCGTTCTCGGCATGGCAGTCGCAGTTGGGGGATATCTCGATAACAAGGGAAACGTGGAACGCGGGTCTGCCGTCTACAACAGCCTTTGCATATTCCGCCATCTTTCTGTTAAGGAAAACGGGTGCGGTATCGCAAGCAAAGTCAATAGCATCAAACGAGCAAGCGCCAAGGCATCTGCCGCAGCCTACACAGTTATCCGTATTGATGGTCATCTTCTTTGTTTCCGCGTTGAAGACAAGACCGTTATTCGCGCACTCACGCATACAGCGCTTGCAGCCTCTGCACTTTTCCTCGTATACAACGGGTTTTCCGTCGGAATGCTGCTCGGTCTTTCCCGCGCGGGAGCCACAGCCCATACCGATGTTTTTGATGGCACCGCCAAAGCCTGTCATCTCGTGTCCCTTGAAGTGGGAAAGGCTGATAAATACGTCCGCATCCATTACGGCTCTGCCTATCTTTGCCTCCTTAACGTACTCACCGCCCACAACGGGAACAAGCACGTCATCCGTACCCTTAAGGCCGTCACCGATTATAATGGGGCAGCCGGTGGAAAGGGGGGAGAAGCCGTTTTCCCACGCACACTCAAGATGCTCCAGCGCATTCTTTCTGCTGCCGGGGTACATGGTGTTGCAGTCGGTAAGGAAGGGCTTTCCGCCAAACTCCTTTACGGTATCGGCAACAGCCTTTGCGTAATTGGGGCGAAGAAAGCTGATGTTGCCAAGCTCGCCGAAATGCATCTTGATAGCAACGAACTTGCCGTCCATATCGATATTGCCGATTCCCGCCGCCTTAATAAGTCTCTTCAGCTTGGAGGGGAGTCCGTCGCCTATGGCGGTTCGCATATCCGTATAATAAACCTTAGATCTTTCCATTGTTTCCTCCGTAAAGAAAGGGGGATGACTCCCCCTTTTTCGTGTTATTAATTAAAGGGCGCCAAGCTCTTTTGCAAGCTCCTCTGCGGTTGCAAAGGATATCTCGCGCTGCTCGCCGTTTTCCATATTGCGGAGATTTGCCTTTCCGCTTTCAAGCTCACCGGAGCCGATGATGAGGGTGTTCTTCGCGCCAAGCTTGTCGGCATACTTCATCTGGCTCTTAAGGCTTCTGCCCATAATATCGCACTCTGCGTATATGCCGAGCTTGCGAAGTCCGTGGGTAAGAGTTACTGCGTGCTTTGCCGCATCGGCACCGAGGGGCGCGATGTAAAGCGCGGGCTTTTCAATCTCGGGAATCTTTACGCCGCACTGCTCAAGCGCAAGCACAAGGCGGGTAATTCCCATTGCAAAGCCCGCAGCGGGAAGCTGGGGTCCGCCAAGCTCGGAGATAAGTCCGTCGTATCTTCCGCCGCCGCATACAGTGGACTGCGCACCGATACCGGTGCAGATGAACTCGAATACAGTCTTTGTGTAGTAATCAAGTCCGCGTACGAGACGGGGATTTATCTTATACTTGATGCCCATTGCATCAAGGTCTGCTGTCAGAGTCTTGAAGTGCTCGTCGCATTCCTCGCAGAGATAATCGAGGGTACGGGGTGCGCCGTTTGCAATCTCACCGCAGATGGGGCTCTTGCAGTCAAGAACACGCATGGGGTTAGTCTTCAGTCTGCCCTTGCAGGTGTCGCAAAGCTTGTCCTCATAGTCTGCAAAATAGCCCTTCAGCGCATCTCTGTGCGCGGGGCGGCAATTCGGGCAGCCTATGGAGTTGATGTGAAGCTCCGCTTCAATTCCAAGCTCCTTGATAACGTCGTGCGCAAGTGCGATAACGGTAGCATCCGCGTGGGGGCCTGCCGCGCCGAACATCTCGGTACCGAACTGGAAAAACTCGCGGCTTCTGCCCGCCTGAGGTGCCTCGTAGCGGAAGCAGTTGATGAAGTAGAAAAGCTTTTCGGGAAGTACACCACCGCATCTGCCGTGCTCGATCATGGCGCGGGCAACGCCTGCGGTTCCCTCGGGGCGCAGGGTAAGGGAACGACCCTCTCTGTCCTCAAAGGTGTACATCTCTTTCTGTACAACGTCGGAGGTCGAGCCTACACCGCGTGCAAACAGCTCGGTGGCCTCAAATGTGGGGGTGCGTATCTCCTTGTATCCGTATCTTTCGCACACTCTGCGTGCAACGGATTCAATGTAATTAAAAATAGGGGACTCCTCGGGCATAATGTCGAGGGTACCGCGCATCTTCTGAATCATAGTTTACCTCTTAGTATACGTCGAATAATTCAAGATATTTTACCATTACATATGCTTTTTGTCAAGTTAAAGAGCGGGAAAATGCATTGGTCTGCATATATAAATGTTTATTTTTGTGTTTGTTCATAATTTGTTCATAATTTCGTGGTATGATTTTACGGTGTGTATCATTCAACCGTCACATTACGGTATTAATATTTAAAAAAATCAGAAAAAGGGGTGCTTTTCTTTGATCGAGGTAAAAGATCTTGTAAAAAGCTACGGCGGTCACAAGGCCGTGCGCGGCATAAGCTTTACCGTTGAATCGGGAAAGATTTACGGCTTTCTCGGACCTAACGGTGCAGGCAAATCCACCACTATGAACATAATTTGCGGTACTCTTGCATCTACTTCCGGCAGTGTTACCATCAACGGGCACGATATCTATGCAGAGCCCATTGAGGCTAAAAAATGCATTGGCTATCTTCCCGAGATTCCTCCGCTTTATACGGATATGACACCTGCGGAATATCTCGACTTTGTCGGCAGAGCAAAGGGCCTACGCGGTGCCGAGCTTGCAGAGCAGATCGAGGAGGTAATGGAGCTTACCGACATCGCAAACGTACGCTCAAGACTTATCAAAAACCTTTCCAAGGGCTATAAGCAGAGAGTTGGTATTGCACAGGCCATGCTCGGTGACCCCGAGATAATCATTCTCGACGAGCCGACTGTTGGTCTTGACCCCATTCAGATAATCGAGATACGCGAGCTTATCCGTTCTCTCGGCAAGAAGCATACCGTAATACTCTCCAGCCACATACTTACGGAAATAAGCGAGGTGTGTGACCACGTTATCATCATCAGCCACGGTAAGATCGTTGCAAACGACAAACTCTCCGACCTTGAGGAGAAGTATACCTCCGACGGTGTTCTTGAGCTTCAGCTCAAGTGCAGCGCAAAGGAGATGGAGACGCTTGCGGAAAGCCTTGCAAAGCTTGCCGAGGATTGCGAGACCTTTGTGGAAAAGGACGGCACCTGCCGCATAATGCTCAAATATCTGCGTGCAAACGATATCAGAAGCGCGGTATATTCCCAGGTCTGCAAGTCCGGCATTACCATGCTTGCGATGATCCCGCATGAAAAAACGCTTGAGGATATATTCCTCTCCCTCACCTCCGATGATGCGGTCGCCGATGAAACGGTCGATGAAAAGAACGATGTGGCTGATGCTGCATCCGCAGATGAGGATACCGACAGCAATAAGGACGACGGGGACGATTACAAGCCCCTGTTCGGCTGAAAGGAGAGATAAATATGAGTTCTGTATACAGAAAAGAGCTGCGCTCCTATTTCTGCAATATGCAGGGTGCGGTTTTTGCGGGCTTCCTTTTGCTCATTACGGGCATTATGTCCAGCCTTTATAACTTCAAGGGGCTTTATCCCTCCTTCGAGAGCTCTCTTGCGGAGACGGGCTTTATTTTCCTGTTGATCGTTCCCGTGCTTACGATGAAGATCCTTGCGGAGGAAAGACATCAGCGTACCGATCAGCTGCTCTATTCGCTTCCGCTTAAGGTCAGCGCGGTGGTGCTTGGCAAATACCTTGCACTTCTTACCGTTTTTCTTGTCCCTGTTGCAATTATGAGCTTCTATCCCCTCATCCTTTCTATGTACGGTGAGGTTTCGCTTGTTTCCGCGTATAGCACTATCGTTGGCTTTGTTCTTATGGGCGGTGCGCTTCTTGCCATCGGTATGTTTATTTCCTCCGTTACCGAAAGCCAAGTAATTGCCGCTGTGCTTACCTTTGGCTCCATGCTTGCCATTTATCTTATGAGCGCAATATCGAATCTTATCCCCGCAACCGCGCAGGGTACTCTCGGTGCATTCTCCGTATGCTGTGTTCTTGCAGGTCTCATCGTATGGGTGATGACAAAGGACGTATGGGTGGGTGCTACTGCCGGTATAGTGCTTGAGGCTATTACCGTTTTCTGCTATTTTAATTTTACCGAAAGCTTTGCGGGGCTCTTTGCAAAGGTTCTTGATAAGCTTTCCGTATTTGACAGATTCTATCTGTTCGCGACGGGAATGTTCGATCTCAGTGCTGTTGTTTACTATCTGTCCGTTATCGTTTTCTGCCTTTTCCTCTGTGTTCAGTCAGTGGAAAAGAAGAGATACAGCTAAGGAGGTAAAGTGAAATGAAAGACAACAAGAAAAATAACACTGCCTCCGCAAGAACGCTTAAGGCGGGTGGCTACAGCGTTGTTATGACGGCAATTCTGCTTGCGGCGCTCATTTTCGTCAACCTTATCGTTAATTCGCTCCCTTCCAATCTTATTAAGCTTGATACTTCGTCCAAAAAGCTTTTCACGCTTGATACGCAGTCCGAGGAGATAATCAGATCCGTAAAGGAGGACGTTACGATCTATCACGTAGCGCAAAGCGGATACGTGCTTGACGAGCTCACAGAGCTGCTTGCAAGATATTCCTCCGGTAATTCCAAAATCAAGATAAAGACGGTGGATCCTGCCGTTTCCCCCAATTTTATCGCTCAGTTTACCGATGAGGCACTTGAGGATAACAGCCTTATCGTGGTAAGCGATAAGCGCGTGAAGGTGGTTCCTTACTCCGAGATAGTGTATACCACCTATTCGGACGAGGATTATTATTATTACTATTATTACGGCGTAGTGCCTCAGGGCGAGACGGTCTTTGCGGGCGAGAATGCCGTCACCTCCGCTATCGATTACGTTACCGTAACCGATATTCCGAAGGTCTATGCGCTCACCGGCCACGGCGAGACCGCCCTCTCCGAGACTTATCTCGGATACCTGAAGGACGAAAACTTTGAGTATGATACGCTCAGCCTTATATCATCATCTTCTTCCGAGTCTCTTGAAGACGAGCTTGTTTCGGGTATCGTTCAGGGAACGTTAAGTGTTCCCGAGGATGCGGATCTTATCGTTATCAACGGTCCCTCATCCGATCTTTCCGACAGCGAGCTTGAGGCGATCCTCGGTTTCGTGCGCGAGGGCGGAAGCGTGGTGGTCTGTGCAGGTTATAAGATCGGCAATCTCCCTAATTTCGTAAAGCTTGCTTCCGCGCTTGGCCTTGACGTGTGCGGCGGCATTGTGGTCGAAGGCTCATCAAAGCATTACAATCAGAATAAAACCTATTATCTGCTGCCGGATATCCAAAGTCATGAAATAACCGATCCCATAGCCGAGGGCGGCAAGCGCGTGATTACCGCATTCAGCCACGCTATGCGCAAGGCAGAAGCTCTTCCCGACGGCGTTGACAGTGTCACGCCCCTGCTTCTCACAAGCGAAAATGCTGTCGGCAAGGCGGATCCCAATGCTGAAAAGATATATTACGAGAACGGTGATATGCTTGGTCAGTTTGTTTCTGCCGCTGCTATTGAGATAGGCAACGGTAAGGCTGTTTGGTTTGCATCTGCCTATCTTGCGGACGATACTGCCGACAGTATGGTAAGCGGCGCAAATTCGGATATGTTCCTTAACTCTCTCGGCTGGTGCTGTGAAAAGGCAAATTCCGTTTCTATCCGTACCATTTCGCTTTCCATTCAGCCGCTCATTATCACGGAGGGTGCCGCAAACACCTGGCTTGTTATTCTTTGTGCAGTCATTCCCCTTGCTGTTGTGGGCGGCGGATTTGCCGTTTGGTTCAGAAGGAGGTCGAGATAATTGAACAAGGGTGTAAAGCTGCTTCTTGCAGTTGCTGTGCTCGGTGTTCTTATCGCCGCTTGGTTCGGTGTTCGCTCCATTCCTCAAGGTACGGAAGCGCTTGATGAGGAAACAACGTATCTCTTCGTGGTTGCTACCGACCCTGCAACGCTTACCTTTATGGAATACGAGGTAAACGGAGAGACCGTTTCCTTTGAATACAAAGACGGCAAGTGGATAAATCCCGCAGACGAATATATGCCGCTTGATCAAACGCAGGTAGGCACCATTGCCTCCGCGCTCACGACCGTCGCCTGCAACCGCTTTATTTCCGCTGACGGAAATAGCAGCGCGGAATACGGTCTTGACGCTCCGTCCTACCGAATCACAATGAAGTATAACGATGGTAGTACCGTTGAGTACTACATTGGCTTGCAGAACAAGCATACCACGGAGTACTATCTTTCCGTTAAGGGAAGCGGTGCCGTTTACGGTGTAAATGCCGCTATTCTCGATTACTGCACCGCTGTATATGAGGATATGCTTGTCCTTGATGAAATCGAGGAAATTGCATACGACAAGGTAAATAAGCTTGTTGCAGAGCTTTCCGGCGGTAACGTAACGCTTGAAAAGCTTACGAGAAAAGAAGAAACGCAGAACGAAGACGGAGAGACGGTTGAAAGCACCGTTACCTATTACGTTCTCACCAACGAGGCGGGAAGCGCCGTGGAGCTTGATGCGGAAACGGGCGATAGCATCGTCAAGGGCGTTCTTAATCCCGTAGTGCTTGAATGCGTTGATTATTACGCCGAGGAAGCGGAGCTTGCGGCTTACGGCCTGAATACGCCCGTAAAGCTTACCGTCCATTATACCGAGGAGCTTGCAATATCCACCGAAACCTCATCCTCCGGTAAGGTTCATACTCCTATGCAATACACTATCCGCTTCGGATTTGTTCAAACCGGGGAGGAAAAGGCAGATGCGTATATGATCCTGCCCGATTCCGATATGGTGTTCTCCGTTGACGTGAGTGCATTTGAATCGCTTTTCTAAGAAAATATGATAATTCCCGTGCTTTTGATGGGCACGGGAATTATTTTTTTGATTTTGTACGTTTTGTACGATTTTTATGGTTTAAAATGATTGCAAATTCACAGAGGAAAAATTAATTTATTGCTTGAAAATGGAAAAAATATGTGATATAGTAAAAATATGGAAATTGCGTATTTTGTCGAATTCGGGCATTCCTCGGAAAAGGAGAACAAATTGATCTACAATTTCACAGATTCAGAACCGCGTAATTCAAAATTTGATATGCCATCAACAAGGGCGGAGATCCTTGCAGCGCTCGACGGGCTTGATGTGCGACTTGCCGAAATTACCGATGAAATTGAAAATCTTTCGGAAGACGGAAAGCGCCTTTTTGATCAGCTTGAGCGACTTCGTGAGGACGTGCTTTCTTTAAGAACACATTGCTAGGAGATGCGAGATGGTTAAAAAGAGAAGTCTTCCCGTTCGCCTTACAAGACAGCAGCTTGAGGATTACAGATCGCTTTTAAAGGAGGCGACAGATGAAAGAATAAGGCTCCGCTTCCTTGAAAAGGATGCCGAAAGGCTTGGAGGTGTTTGTTGCCCCCAAGCGGAGGAATACAGAAATGCTATCAACGAGAATCTGATACGCTGTATGGAGGTATCAAGCGAGATACAAAAGTTTATAAACAGTATAGAGCAGAGCACCATCAGACGAATATTCACAATGTATTACATAGACGGGTGGAGCTGGCAGAAGATTGCCTTTGCAATCGGCTCGCACTGCGAGGCGACACCGCGAAATATGCATAAGCGGTATCTTGAAAAGATGTTTAATGACTAAGAAGAAGGATGCAACAATTTGCGCTGTTGCATCCTTCTTTTTATAAAAATTCGGCAAAGGTATTTACATTGCGTGCTGAATGTATTAGAATATATTGAAATGCTAATAAATAATGCCAAGTTATGGCCGCAGGATGCTTATATGAACGAAAACGGTATCTACGATATACTTGCAAGCAGGTATGACGGCATAAACGCTTGCGTCGAACATGCCGAAATGGCTGACTTTTTTCTTGAGGGAGCAAGGCGCTTTTCATATGCTCCAAAAACCGCACTTGACCTTTGCTGCGGTACGGGAAGCATGCTTCTCGAGCTTGCGCGACGCGGTCTTGATATGCAGGGAGCGGATATATCTCCAAATATGCTGAATACCGCAAGGGAGAGGCTGTACGACGAGGGATTTACGGACGTTCTTCTGCTTTGTCAGGATATGCGCGAATTTGAACTTTACGGTACGGTGGACGCCATTACCTGCTGTCTCGACTCGTTAAATCACCTCGAAAACTCAAAGGATCTCGAGCAGGTTTTTAAGCTTGCGTGCAACTATCTCGAATACGGCGGAATTTTGTATTTCGATTTGAATTCCAAATACAAGTACGAGCATATATACGGCGATAACGCTTACATTCTTGAGGAAGACGGAATGTATTGCGGTTGGGAGAATTTCTACGATTCCAAGCGCGGTATAGCCGAGTTCAGACTTTCCGTTTTTGAGGAATGTGAGGACGGAAGATACGAGCGTACGGATGCCGTTCAGCGGGAAAAATATTTTTCGCACCGCACCGTGCTTCGCGCGTTGAAGAATGCAGGACTTGAGTTTTGCGGTGTGTACGGAAAAACGGATTTTTCCGAGCCTACCGATACTGATGAAAGACTTTATTATTTTGCAAGGCGCCCCAGGGAGGACGTTAAATGAGCTCTAAAATAACAAGAATAATGACACGCGACGGAAGTGCGCGTGTGCATATAATCGAATCAAAGGACATCGTGAACGAGGGCATAAGAGTGCATGGCACCGCGCCCACCGCCTCTGCTGCGCTCGGCAGACTGCTTACCGCTGGCTCGATGATCGGATGTATGCTCGGCGAAAAGACCGATGCGCTTACCCTTACGCTTGACGGTGACGGTGAGGCGGGCAAGCTTATTGTATCCTCCGACTGGCTCGGAAACGTACGCGGTTACATTCAAAATCCGCTTGCTGATCCGCCCGCAAAGCCCAACGGAAAGCTTGACGTCGGTACCGCGGTCGGTAGCGGAATGCTCCGCGTGATTCGCGATTGCGGAGGCAAGGAGCCGCATGTAGGCTCGGTTGAGCTTGTATCGGGTGAGATCGCGGAGGATATTGCCGCATATTTCGCACAAAGCGAGCAGATACCTACCCTGTGTGCGCTTGGTGTGCTTATCGGAAAAAATGCCGATTGCATAGGAGCGGGCGGTATAATCATTCAGCTTCTTCCGTTTGCCGATGAATCCATAATTTCTCAGCTTGAAAAGAATGCGGAACGGCTTACCGACATTTCCGGCATCTTCTCCAGATATGCAGAGACCGGTAAAGCGAATATGTTCGTTGCAGATATTGCG
>JAFOAB010000207.1 GCA_017382555.1 Clostridia bacterium | reverse complement strand
TATATAAATTACTCATTTGTTATTTTTCGCTGTATTTATTGAAGCCACAAGCATTGCTCTCAATGACTTGCATTTTGATTCAAGAAAGTTATACTGTTCTTCTCCAATATAATTGGTTTTGTAAAGCAGCTCCAACCAATAACCCGTTTCGTTTGCTTCTTTGAGGGCAATCTGCATTTTTGAAATAAAATCCGCAGTGCCGTGTGCATATTTGGCTTCACGGATATTTGCGCCGATACTTGTGCCGCTTCTGCCGATCTGATTGGATATTATACTCTCTCTTTGCTCTTTGAGTTGCTTTATAAAACCAACTATATCGGAAAAGAGCAATATAACCTTTTGGAATCTAAGTGTAAATCCATGAGGGCAATGCTTGTTTCTTCAATCAATACAGCAAAAAATAACAGCAAATAATTTTCGGATATCACAACTCAAATATCCTGTACGAAAGTGCAGGATTTTTTGTTTCGTAGTTAAGTCAGACAAAGTAAAAGGACGAGGAGCTTTCGCTTCTTCGTCCTTTTGTTTTTATCAATTATTCGTAAAGCGGATACTTTGCGCAAAGCGCCGCGACTCTTGCGCGCGCTTCATCGGCGTTGGCATCAAAATCCTTGAGCGTTATCGAAATTATGCGACCAACCTCGCGCATATCGTCCTCACAAAAGCCGCGAGTTGTCGTCGCTGCCGAGCCAAGACGGATGCCGCTTGTGACAAAGGGCTTTTGAATATCAAAGGGAATCGCGTTCTTGTTACAGGTAATGCCGATCTCGTCCAAGAGGTGCTCCGCCTCCTTACCTGTGTCGACCTTCATTCCGGTTAGATCAACGAGCATAAGGTGGTTATCCGTACCGCCCGAAACAAGCTTGAAGCCCTCCTTCATAAGCTCGTCGGCGAGCGCGGCGGAGTTTTTGACTACCTGCTTTGCATACGCCTTGAAATCGTCCGAAAGTGCCTCCTTAAAGCAGACCGCCTTTGCCGCGATGGTGTGCATAAGCGGGCCGCCCTGCGTGCCGGGGAAGATAGCCTTGTTTATCTTCTTTGCGATCTCCTCGTCATTTGTCAGAATAAGGCCGCCGCGAGGTCCGCGCAGGGTCTTGTGCGTGGTGGTGGTAACAACGTCGGCATAGGGCATGGGCGAGGGGTGCTCACCTGCCGCAACAAGGCCTGCGATGTGCGCCATATCGACCATAAAATACGCGCCGACTTCCTTTGCGATAGCCGCAAATTTCTCGAAATTTATCACACGGGGGTAGGCTGACGCGCCTGCAAGGATCAATTTCGGCTTGCATTCAAGGGCAAGGCGCCTTACCTCCTCGTAGTCGATGGTGCCCTCCTTTTCGGTAACGCCGTAGGGCACGATATTCCAGTATTTTCCCGACATATTTACGGGTGATCCGTGGGAGAGGTGGCCTCCGTGCGCAAGGTTCATCGAAAGCACGGTGTCGCCAAGCTCAAGCAGGGCAAAGAATACCGCCATATTTGCCTGTGCACCCGAGTGAGGCTGAACGTTTGCATATCCTGCACCGAACAGCTCCTTTGCACGTTCGATGGCGATGCTTTCAACCGTATCAACGTGCTCACATCCACCGTAAT
>JAFOAB010000206.1 GCA_017382555.1 Clostridia bacterium | reverse complement strand
TTTTATTACTTGAAGTATCTGTTGAGAAGACCCTCAAGGCCGCGGCCGTGGCGAGCCTCGTCGCGAGCCATTTCATGTACGGTGTCGTGGATAGCGTCAAGGCCGTTCTTCTTTGCGCAAGCGGCAAGGTCGAACTTACCTGCGGTAGCGCCGTACTCGCAGTCAACTCTCCACTTAAGGTTATCCTTGGTGGTAGCCTTCATATTGGGCTCGAGATCCTCGCCGAGAAGCTCTGCAAACTTTGCAGCGTGCTCTGCTTCCTCGTATGCAGCCTTCTCCCAATACAGACCTACCTCGGGGTAGCCCTCGCGATGAGCGATTCTTGCCATGCAGAGGTACATACCAACCTCAGCGCACTCGCCGTTGAAGTTAGCCATAAGCTGCTCGAAGATAAACTTCTTATCTTCCTCGCTGATGTCGGGGTTGTTCTTTACGGTCTTGCCGTAAACGCCGTACTCGTGCTCAGCAGCAAGCTTTGCGCCTGCCTCCATAACCTTGAACTTTTCGCCGGGAACCTTACATACGGGGCACTTCTCGGGTGCAGACTCGCCTTCGTGAACATAACCGCAAACAGGACATACAAACTTTTTCATTTTTAAATTCTCCTTAAAGATAAATATTTTTTAGATTTTGTTTAGATTTGGTTTTCTTGTTTTGAGATGCAATCCTTGCAAATACCGCTGACGATATAAACGGACGTGTCGGGCACGAAGCCTTGACTTGTTGCAAACTCACCTGCGGGGTCCTCTGTCATATACAGGTCGGTAATCTCCTTACATTCTCTGCAGTGCAGATGAATGTGAGGTTTTTTATCACCGTCGAAATGATCAAAGCCGTCGCCGATGGAGATGGCAAGTATGTCTCCGCTTTCCCTTAATGCCGCAAGATTTCTATATACGGTGCCGAGGCTGATGTTCGGGATTATCTCCCTCACCTTCTCGTAAACCGCATTTGCGGTGGGGTGGGTCTTCATATCGCGCAGTACCGTAATGATTGCTTCCCTTTGCTTTGAGTAGTTTTTCATTGCTCACCTCAAAATCAGTAATCATTACTGTTTTTATTATACTGATTTTTTCGCAAATGTCAATAGGTTTTTTAAAAAAAATAAGAAAAAATGAGAAAAAATTTTCGCGCGGAATTTACAGTATCGAAAATCAAACGATAACGACCGCCGAGATCCTTCGCTACGGCATTTTACCTCTGTCATCCTCGAGCAAAGCGAAGGATCTGAGGGAAAATGCCTCCGCTCAAGGATGACGGGCGGTTTCGTCTGATAATCAACACGGCAAAAACCGCGCGAAATCGTACCTATTCTATTAATGCGAATGCTTGTTAAAATTGCGGCAGGGGCGACCGTCGGTCGTCAGCCTTTCGTAGGGGCGATTCACGAATCGCCCGTTTTTCTGTATTCCTATTCGCGGCGGGAGCAAGCCCCCGCCCTACCGCAAGAGGTCGCCTTTGCCGCGCGATTTTTTCGATATTGTAATTACTTCGCCTCAAGCTTCATCATCTTGCGGATGACGGGCACGTTGAGCATAACGCCCGAAACGACCATTGTGAGCGCAAGCTCGGGGGCAAGGTACTGGCCGTTATAGAGCAAGGAGTAGGATATAACCTGCCATACGCCGTCCTCCCATACGCCGAAGAACACGGTGCCGCTGATAAAATGGCACAGGAAGCGAAGGGCGATAGCACAACCGATTCCCGCAAGGGCAAGGCTTATCTTGCGCTTGCGTGCGCAAAATGCACCCGCAAAGCCGAGAACGGTATAAGGAAGCACGTAATCAAAAAGCAGGCATCCGATAAGCACTGCGGGGGTAAGTCCCCAGCTAAGCACCTTTGCAATACTCATACCGAGCTGGATTGCCGAGTAGGCAAATGCGGTTCCAAGTCCCCACTTAAGTCCGTTTTTAACGGAGATAAGCATAATGGGGAGCATTGCGCAAAGGGTCCACTTTCCGCCGAGGGGGGCTTGCCACAGCACTACCATATCCAGCACAAGGGCAAGGGCGATCATGACGGAGCTTTCCGCCATATTTCTTACTTTGGTCTTTTTCATAAAAACCTCTTTCCGCGCTACAGCGCACTAAAATACCGATAAAGTCAGCGCGCTGTAAAATAAAAAACGGCACCAAGGAAAAAACTCCAAGGCGCGCGTAACAGCAAATCTCCCTACGTCGGCATTACCCGAATCAGGTTATAAGAGTTTGGCTACCGCCATCTCAGCTCTGCATCTCGCATCGCACCTCTGACTTATATTCAGTTCGCAAATAATATACCACCGCATCTCCCATTTGTCAATACCCACTTAACATAATGCAATATTTTTTTGCATTATTCGTTTTGTTTTTTCCTTTATATTGAAAAAGAAAAACAATTGTGTTAAATTAATTTAAAACGGAGGTGCAATTATGTTTGAGATCAGAAACGATAATACGTATCTGGACGGAAAGCCTTTCCGCCTTTATACCGGTGCTATACACTATTTCCGCATACACCCCACAGATTGGGAGCGACGTCTGACACTTATGCGCGATTTCGGCCTTAACGCCGCATCCGTCTACGTGCCGTGGAATATGCACGAAAGACGCCGCGGTGAATTTAACTTTAAGGATCATCTTGATCTTGCCGCATTTCTTGAATGCGCCGCAAAAGTCGGGCTGAAGGTGCTTATACGCCCCTCCCCCTACATATGCTCCGAGTGCGATATGGGCGGTCTGCCGCCCTTCCTTCTTCGCGATAGAGATCTCGTCCTTCGTTCCTGCGATCCGAGATATATTTCCGAGGTGGAAAGATGGTACGACGTGCTTTGCCCGGTGCTGACACCTTATCTTGAGGAAAACGGCGGCCCCATAATTCTCTGCTGTCTTGAAAACGAGTACGGCGGATACGGCACAGACCGCGAGTACCTCGTTAAAATGGCGGATATGCTGAAAAAGCGCGGCATTACCTGCCCCCTCTACACCACGGACTGGTACAAGCTGACGCATCAATATTACGGCAACATTGAAGGCGTTTGGAAGGCGGTAAACTATCGCACGGAAAGCGAGCGCTCCATCAACGCGCTGAAAAAGATACAGCCCGACAAGCCCGCGTACGTCGGTGAGCTTTGGACGGGACGCTCCATGAATATTGAGGAGCCTTATTTTGTACGCGAGCTTGCGCCGATAAACGATGCGTTTGAAAAGGCGCTTCAGCTTGATGCGGGCATTGACGTTTATATGTTCTGCGGCGGCACGAACTTCGGCGATTTTTCCGGCGCTACGTACGGCAGGGGCTTTGAGCCACGCGAGGAATCGTATATCCGTTATCTGCCTATGATGCAAAGCTACGACGTTGACGCGCCGATAGGCGAGGATGGCAACGTTACGGAGAAATATTACGAGCTTCGCGACGTGCTTGACACGTTCCTCGGCAAGGAAAAGCGCGAGCGCAACATACCGCGCAAGGAATATCAGGTGTGCGCGGATATAAAGCTTACAAAGACCGCTTCCCTACTCTCCGCATTCACGGATGGTAAAAAGCACGAGCGTCCGTTTACCTTTGAGGAGCTTGGCAGCGGCTACGGCTTTATGATCTACCGCACAAGTCTTGAGGGCATCGGCGTTGCGGTTGACCGCAAGCTGAAGATAGAGGGTCTTAACGATAGCGCCGACGTTTACGTGAACGGCAAGCTTGCAGGCAACGTAAAGCGCGACAGAGGCGAGCCCGTGCTTACGGTGCATATCCCCGCAGACGGCGCGAAGCTTGAAATTATCGTTGAAAACTCCGGCAGAATCGGCTTTGGACCGAAGATAAACGAATCCAAGGGCTTTGCCTACGCAACCGTAGACACGCTTGTACTCTTTAAGTGGGAAAGCATACCCGTATGTGCGGAGGATATACTTGCCGTAACGGCGGGCGATACCGATGCCGAGGGTGCGGCAATATTTGACGGTGAGTTTGATGCAAGGGCGGGTGTTGACGCCTACCTTAATACCGAGGGACTCTGCAAGGGTTATCTGTTTATTAACGGCTTCTTCCTCGGCAGATATATGCAGAACACCTCGCAGAAAACGCTCTACGTCCCCGGCGGGCTGCTCACGGAGCATAACACCGTGCGCGTGATGGAGCAATACCCCCACGCAAGCAGGGGCATTATCACATTCTCCGACCGCCACGTCCTTACGGGCGAACCCAAAAAAGAAGAAATATAAAAGAAACGGCGGGAGCAAGTCCGCCCTACAGCAACCAGCCATCTTGGTCGTAGGGTAGTCTTGCTCCCGCCGTATTTTATTTACCGAAAAACGTGGTGATAAAATTCTCCAGCGTTTTTTCGTTCATCGCGCCGACGTAATTGTATACTATCTCGCCGTTTTCGTTTATAAACAAGGTAAGCGGAATGGACGAAACGGAATAGGTATACGCGGCGTACTGCCGTGTATCAAGATACACGGGAAAGGTGTATCCGTTGCTATCCACGAACGCCTTCACCTTTTGAGCCGTTTCCCTGCTTCCGTCGGTCATATCGACCATCATAAAATTGATGCTGTCACCGTACTTTTTATACATAGCTTCAAAATGTCCAAGCTCCGAAAGGCAGGGGTTACACCAGGTCGCCCAGAAGTTTACGACAACGGGCTTGCCCCTCATATCGGAAAGCTTTACGGCATTTCCCTGCATATCGTAAACCGTAAAATCGGGAGCGGCAACAGCGTTTGAATTACTTGTATCGGGCGCATCCACCGAAGGACCCTCGCCCGAAAGCTCGCGGTAGCCGAAATACGCGGCAATGATTATAAGCGCAAGAAGCGCAACGAAAAACACAAGCTTTTTCTTTTCCATATCCACCTCACGCAAACAGTGCAAGCAGTCTGTCAAGCAGACCGAATGCCATCAGCACACCCACAAGTATAAGGAACGCTCCGCAAACCGCGTTTATTACCTTATAATGGCTTTTTATAAGCTTAAAAGCTCCGCCAAGCTGCTCGATAAGCACCGCAGAGATCACAAACGGAACACCGAGACCGAGCGAATAGGTAATAAGAAGCAACAGTCCCTTCAAAGCTGTTCCGCTTACCGATGCCATTGAAAGCGCAGAGCCGAGAAAGGCACCGACGCAGGGCGTAAGACTGACGGAATATATCATTCCGAATACAAGCGCACCGGCAAGCGAGGTAACGCGCTTTGCGTTATTCATACCCTTAAAGCAATTTAGGTGAATTATATCAAGATACCCGAGTCCGAAGAAAATAACGATAATACCGCACACTGCATTAAGATACACGCGGTATTCCGAAAGAAGCGAGCCCGCACCGCCCGCAACGAGACCCAGCAGGCCGAAAACAACGGCGAAGCCGAGAACAAAGGCAAGCGAACGCGCAAGCACCTTATGCTTTTTATCCGCGTCTCCCGCAAAATACGATATATATATTGGAAGCATAGGAAGCATACACGGTGATATAAAGGAGATAACTCCTTCGAGAAATATTATCAGAAAATCCATTTTTTACTCCCGTTCCGAAAACGTCTTTTTTATCACGGAAATGATAGCATCAATACCCAGAGTTTTGATAAGGAAGCCGACAAACGAGCAAAGAAACAAGCCAAATCCCGAAAGCGCACCGCCAACGATAACTATCAAAACGTCGGTAACAAGCAGCGCCTTGCCGATCTGCAGGCTTGAAAACTTCTTTATTATAAGTGCAATTATGTCCGTTCCGCCGGAGCTTGAATCAACGTAGAACATTATTCCGCTTGCAAGCGCGATAAGCGAAGCTCCGATAACGGAGGAAAGAAGCATGCTTCCCACAATCGGCTCCGAAAACGCAAAAAGCTCTTCAAAAAGACCCACAAACACAGTTGTAAGAAGCGAACCTACAAGGGTCTTTATAGCCATGCTTTTTCCGAGGAATATAAATGCAAGGATGATAAGGAGAATATTTATGGCAACGAGTATCTTACCGGGTGAGAAGCTGATAAAAGAATTAAGTATTACGGAAACACCACTCGTGCCGCCAAGCAAGAGGCTGTGCGGGAATATAAAAATAACCGTGGAAAGTGCATATACCGCACTTCCTATAAGTATCAGCAAGTATTCAAGAAACAATTTTTTATCTGTTTTTACCATGTCATTCTTTACCGTAGCGTATTACCCTTCCCGCGCATTCGCCCGTAAGCTGCATATTTTCGTAAACCACCTTGCCGTTTACTATCACCTGCTCAATACCCTCGGTAAGCTGATTCGGCTTAACGTAATCGGCGGGGTCGTGCAAAGCATCGTAATCAAAAATAACGATATCCGCGTCATAGCCTTCCTTGATAAAGCCCTTGCCCTTCAAGGCAAGCCTTTCGGCGGAAAAGCCCGTCATCTTTCTTATCATTTCCTCAAGCGTGAGTATCTTGTTTTCCTTAACGTAAAAGGTTATTGCGTGCGTAAATGCGGAGCTTCCGCGCGGATGACCCATTCCCTCCCATGAGGAGTTGCATCCATCGGAGCCGACAACGCAGTATTGTGAGCGAATTATGTCAAAAAGATCCTCTTTTCGCATCGTATCAAACACCGCCATACCCGCCATACCGTTTGTAATCATCAAATCAAAATAAGCATCCCACGCATCCTTGCCGCACAGTGCGGCATATTCCGTAACGGTTTTGCCTATAGCACGGGCATCGTTTGGAGACGAGGTTATAAGTATACCGTCCCATCCGCCGGAGTCCAAGTAAAAGCTGCCGTTTTTGGAGGAGGTATCCTCAATTCCCGCCTTGACCTCTTTCCTGAAATCGGTATCCTTAAGCCTTTCAACAAGCACCTTGCCGCCAAGCTTCAGATACCTTGGCGGAATGATTGAATTTGCCGTAGTCATATTACGCGTGTACGGATATTGGTCGCACGTAACCGCAACGCCGCGTGCATTCGCATTTTCTATCAGTTCAAGCGTGCGGTGATGAAGTCCCCAGTTGCTTCTGCTAAGCACCTTGTGATGCGAGATAAAGGTTTTTGCGCCCGAGCATTCCGCAATTTTGATCGTTTCCTCAACCGCGTCAACTACTCCGTACGATTCGTTGCGCATATGAGAAGCATAAAAGCCGCCGTATTTTGCGGAAACCTTTGCAAGCTCGATAAGCTCCTCGGTGTCTGCAAAGCATCCGGGAACGTATCCAAGTCCCGTGGTAATGCCCGCACATCCGCATTGCATATACTCATCAAGCAATGCCTTCATCTTATCCAATTCCGATGCCGTGGGTCTTCTGTCCTCAATACCAATAACCGAGCGTCTAAGAGTTCCGTGACCCATATAAAAACGGATGTTTGCGGTCTTTTTCTTCTTTTCCGCGTAATCAAGCATACGCCCAAAGGTTCCGAAATCGGCATTTTCGACGATAGGATTACCGTCATTGTAAACCGCAAGCCGTGTTCCGCCGCAGTTACCGCATATTTCTGTGGTTACGCCCTGCGGAGTTTTGAAAAGTCTGCCGCTTTCCGTACCAAGGGGTCCGTCGCCGTGGGAATGTGCATCTATAAAGCCCGGGCTGACAATTTTGCCCGTGGCATCAATAACGCGCGCGGCATCCGCACCAGAGGCGGCAAAAACAATTTTCCCGTCCTTGATGCCGATATTACCACTCCAAGCGGGCTTGCCGGTACCGTCTATAACCGTGCCGTTTTTAATTAGCAGATC
>JAFOAB010000205.1 GCA_017382555.1 Clostridia bacterium | reverse complement strand
GCAAACAGCGGTGTTGATATCCGTGCGCTTTCCATCGGAGATTCTTCCGATTTCGGAGTTCTCCGTATGATAGTAAGCGACGCGCCCAAGGCAAAGGCCGCACTTGAGGCGGGTCACCACCTCGTTTCCATTACCAAGGTAATCGCTGTCGAAATGCCCGACGTGCCCGGCAGTATGGCGAAGGTAATTCGCGATGCGTCGGATGCGGGCGTTAACATCGAGTACGTTTATGCATTTGTTGCCGTATCTCGCCGCCACGCATACCTTGTTGTCCGCGCGGAGGATAATGCCGCAGCGGAAAAGATCCTGCTTGACAAGGGCTATACCCTTGCTACCGAGGAGGATATTTCCAAGCTTTAACACATAGGAGAAGCTATGCTTGAAAAGGTAAATGTAAGTACATACGGGGTAAAAGCGCGTTTAACCGCGCTTTTACTTGCATTAATCACCTCGCTTGGGGCTACGTCCTGCGGACTGCCCGGCAGACCTGCCGACACCACCGAAAAGCCCATAACAACGGCACCTCCCGTAACGGAGGCGCCCGTGCGCGAGGAGGTTGCACTTGTCAACACCGTTTTCACCTCTACTATCTTGAAGGGTGATATTCCCGGTCCTTATGCCGACACGGGGGAGACGGTGTTTATAACCATGGGTGTGCCCGAGGGCATGGGCGGCGGATACCGCGAGTTTGAGGCAAAAAATGACGAGATCGCCAAAAAAACGGGCTTTTCCGTTATTTGGGCAGAGGACGTTATCAGCTTCAATTCCAAGTATCTCGCGGTGCAGACTACGGAGGCTACCCTTGCCTCTTTGCGCCCCGATATAAGCTTCACGCTTATGGATACGGATAAAAGGACGTTTGCGGACGGCAGGACCGTTTCCGTCTTCTACACCTTTGAAAAGGTGAGCGGAGTGGGCCTTTACAGCGCGTATTGCTACCTGCTTGCAGCCGACGGTATGTCCGTTATTCCGTTTGTTTGCCGATTCGAGGGCTTTTCCGCATTCCGCGATAAGGCGGTAAGAGAATACGTTATGAATATTGCGGAAAGCCTTACGGTGCATGAGGACGGCTACGAAATCAAGCTCTCCGATGGACTTGAGAGCCGTACCTACTCGCTTTACGATAATCTGCCCGATGGCTATACCGTCTCCGACGTTGTGCATTACAGCGGCAATTATCTTGCCATTTTTGCACGCGATAAGGCGGGTGCGCTGTACTTTGGCTTCTTCGATTACATTGCAAACACGCTTACGGGCGGCTGGAAGAAGCTTTACGATAAGCCGGACAGATGCGAGGTGTTCTATGCCGATGGCGGTCTTACTGTTTGCCCCGCATACGGCAAGTACTACACCGTAACGGGCGAGCCGGGCAATACGAAGGTTCAGCTTATCACAAAGACCTTCTCCGACGCGCTGTATTCCGATTGCGGTGAATACTGTGCGTACGTTCAGGGCGTAAGCGGTAACGTGGTTATCGAAAATCTGGAGACGGGCAGAACCACCGTTATCTACTCCCCTCAGACCGAGTCCGTAAACGCGCACGAAACGCGAAAGGCGGATCTTGTGTGCTTCTCCTCCGACAGCACGCTTATCTTCCGTATCGACGGAAGTAACGGCGCCGTGGGCTTTGGCTCTTACAGCACAGCGGCGGAGAAGGTTGCAATTTACGAAAACGGCCTCACCCCCATCGGCTGTACAGCAACGCATCTCTGGTGTATGCGTATGCTCGGCGGTGAATATACGGAGATCTCCCGTGCAGAGCTTGCCGCGCTTGATAAGTTCGAAAGCATGTACGTGCGCGGAGGCGACCGCAAGGAGGGCTTTTTCGATAATTACGAGGATATATTCTTCGAAAGCCGTATAATCCTCAATAAAAACGGAACGCATTTCGTGCTTTTCCCCGCGGATGATGCTTCCCGTATATCCATATTCAGTGCAAACACCTTTGAGTGCATCTATACCACACCCGTCCCCAATATTTCCGAGGTCATTCCGCTTGAAAAGCAGATAATCATCGGTACACAGGGCTGGGGAACGCTTTACACGGTGGAGCTGCCCTCAAAATCCACTCCCGGCGGAAGCTTTGACCACGAAAGCGTGGTCGAGGTGCCGAACAATTACCCCGATTATGAAGAGGTTATGGAGCTTATCGGTTACTCCGCTCCGTACTTCTATAAGCCCGCAAAGGGCGCAAAGTCCTTTGCCGCATCGAATATAATTTACTATCTGCTCAATTATGCGGCATCTCACGATCTCGGTGAGGAGTATATCGAGTATATAATGCCCGAAAAGCCGAATCCCGAGACGGAGGCGGTTACCACAGCCCCCGAGACCTCCGATGCCATTACCGAGGGCGAGGAGGTTGCAGACGTTGTAACGACCGATGTTGTAACAACGGACGTTGTGACAACGGATGCGGTAACAGGCGACGTTGTAACCACCGAGGCATCGACCGATGCCGTGACCGTTTCTCCCGTTCTGCCCGAGGAGGAGCCCGAGCCTATTGAGGTCCTTAAGTACAAGGTACAGATCTACACCCTCAAAAAGCTTGCGTGGGAGCTTCTCGGAATTACTGAGGATTATTTCGACGCTTATATAATGGACCCCGCGCCCGAGATCGAAATCTCCGATGAGGCTGTCGAGGAGGAAACGGATGAGGCTGCCGATACCGCGGAGGTTACCACCGCAGAGGCAACCGATGCAGTAACCACCGAGGCGGTGACCGAGGAGATCCCCGAGGAGGAAAAGCTTCCCGAGAATGCGTACATCGGTATGGAGGGAAGCGACAGATACGATAGAGACACCGGCTACTTCCACTTCATCCCCAACACCAACACGCAATCCGGCTGGAACGTAGAGCTTGGCGGTACCGTTATCGTGCATTCCGCAAACAAGCTGACAGCAAAGACAGTGCTTGTGGCACCCGACGGAACGCGTATGAATGCGGAATACACCGTTGAGGCGATAAACGATTATTACCGTATTACGGCAATAAGCATTTCCACAAGCGTAAACGTAACGGAAAATATACCCGCAATCGACCTTTTGGGCACCAAGTATGCGCCCCTCTGGTATGCGGTTGAAAAGGGCTCCAACAGAGTATACTATCCGCTTACCGAAATTGCCGAAAAAGCGGGAATCAACGCTGTTGTGCGCGAGCCGCAAAGCCATCATTATGCGGACAGCGCAACCGTGTTCGGTGATGCTTATATGTACGGTGGCAAGGCGGTCATTTCCGTTTACCGCAACGGCATTTACGATATCCTTGCCGTTGATATGACGAGCGGAGAATCCGCTCTGCTCGGCGGTAATAAGGGTCTTGCAAACGTTGTTGAAATAGTTACTGAAATGGTTAAGACGGGCACAAGCTACCCGTATTACGGTGCGCGTATGCTCGGTGCATCCGCAAACGGTGCGCACGTGCTGTATCTCGTTTCCGATGAGGTAAACAAGCTTCCCGCAAGGTACTACGTGTACGATCTTGCAACGGGTCAAAGCACGGAAATATGCTCCAGCCTCACAAGTAGCCGTGCGGACACCACGAAGATCGAGTATTTCGAGTGGATGACATCCTCCCG
>JAFOAB010000204.1 GCA_017382555.1 Clostridia bacterium | reverse complement strand
TTCTATCCCGAAGGCAATGCAGAAACAAGACTAAATTTTCGTGGCAGTGGTTTTCTGTATATCTATTGTAACAAACACGGTTTAATGAAGCAAAAAATCTAACAAATAAATTCCAATATGTCGAACAGATAAGAGCAGATGGATGACCCCATCTGCTCTTTTTTGTTATTTCCCGCAGTTTTTATCAAAACTCGGGTTAAAGGCGTAAAAGTTCTTGCAATCCATTTTATCCTGAGCTATGCGCATAGCATCGCCAAAGCGCTGGAAATGAACGATCTCTCTTGCGCGCAAGAACTTGATAGGGTCGCGGACGTCGGGGTCATCTACCATACGAAGAATGTTATCGTAGGTCACGCGCGCTTTCTGCTCTGCCGCGAGGTCCTCGTGGATATCGGCAAGCACGTCGCCCTTAACGGCGATAGAAGCGGCATTAAACGGCACTCCGCTTGCCGCTTGCGGGTACACACCCGTTGTGTGATCAACGAAATAGGTGTCAAAGCCTGCCTTTTTAATCTGCTCCGGGGTAAGATTTCTTGTAAGCTGATAAATAATGGCGCTTACCATTTCAATGTGACCAAGCTCCTCAACTGCAACGTCCGTAAGAATTCCGACAACCTCGTTATAGGGCATGGAATAGCGCTGCTGCATATATCTCAGTGATGCACCAAGCTCTCCATCGGGGCCTCCGACTTGCGAAATAATGAACTTTGCAATTGCGGGATTGGGGTTTTTGATCTTAACCGGATACTGAAGCTTTTTCTCGTACAAAAACATTAGTTTGCCTCACTTTCCCAAGGCCAAGGGCCGTTTGTCCATTGCCAGCTTCCGCCCTCGTTGCCAAACGCCGTAAGAGCACCGTACTTTGCCTCATATTCCATTGTAAGCTTCTCAGCCTCATCGCGGAGCTTATAGAAATTCGCAAGCGCCGCCTTATCATTCGGATACGCATCAAGATAAAGAACCGTTTCCCAGAGAGCAAAGTCCGCCGCCTTCATTTTATCCTTGAGATTCATATTATTATCCATTGCATGCACCTCCCTTAAAGGGCTTATAAAGCTCCTTAAACAGCGTTCCGTTTGCGAGCGCCGACATACCATCAAAAAGCTCTTTATACTCCTGATACGGAGAGTATACGGATGCAAGAGCGGCTTCGCCGTTACAGGTTTTCGGGAGAGGCATAGCGCATTCTTCCCTACCGTCTCCCACTCTTGACCCATCACAACGGAATTTTTCCATACCGTATCTTTCAATATTATTACTTCCGTTTCCGCTTTGGCGGGTTATTCTTTCCCTAGGAACGGAATAGTCTTCATTTGAAAATCTCAGCATATATTCTCCTTTAGCGGTATTTAGACCGCCTATCATCATTCTATGCAAAATATAATCTTGCGTGTCTGCATAAAATTGACTGCATAGGTGAAAATACAAGTACAATTCCACAACAGGAGATTAATATGAAAAAGATACTTTCCTTACTTCTTTTAGCGGTGCTTGTATTTACTGCCGTTCCCGTGGCCGTAAACGCAGCCGTTTCCCCCGCAATAGACGTAATTTCAAAATCCGTAACTGCTGTAAAAGCCGGACTTTACAATTGCGACGTAGTGTTTACAAAAACGGATTTTTCCCAAAATCTTGGACTTAATAAGATCGGTAGCGTTACCTTCACCTCCGTTCCTCCCGCAGAGGACGGCTATCTTTATATCGCAAACACAGTAATCAAAGACGGAACAAGGGTAAGCGAGGATATGCTTGATCTTCTCCGCTTCCGCTCAGCATCTGCGGAGATCGATTATACCTCCTTTTCCTACACAATTAACGAGAAGTACAGCCAGGCGGAGCATTGCTTTAGTATCGTTTACCTTGAAGAAATAAACGCCGCGCCCGTTGCCGCAATACCCGATGATGCACCGGCATTTGAAACTTACAAGAACGTTTCCCTTTACTCCCGTCTCTCGGCAAATGATCCCGAGGGGGATGCTATCAGCTTCAAGATTATAAGTCAGCCGAAAAAAGGCACGGTAGAGCTTCTTTCCGAAAGCTACGGCGATTTCAAATACACTCCCAAAAAGAATTATACAGGCAAGGACACCTTCTGCTACGTTGTTTGCGATAAATACGGAAACTACAGCGCAGTAGAAGAGGTAACGATTAAAACCGTGAAAAACAAAACTAAAACCGTGTATTCCGACGTTATGAATACAGAATTCGAATACGCGGCAATTGCTGTTACCGCTAACGGAATTATGAGCGGCACCAGCATTGGCGGTTACAGCTACTTTGAGCCAAACGGAGAGGTAACACGCGCGGAGATGCTCTCCTATATTATGAGCGCAGCCGATATTAAGCTAACAAAGACTACCGCCGACAAGTTTGCGGATTTTAATGACGTCCCCGAAAAGTACCGCGCATACGTCGCAACTGCGTCTGAGATCGGTCTTATCAACGGTAGTGAAATTAACGGCGCTATTCTCTTCCGTCCCAACGAGCCTGTTACAAGAGGCGAGGCGGCAGTAATGGCAAAGGCTTTGATAAACGCCGAGGCTGAAGCGCTTGCTACCTTTGCGGATTCCTCCGACTGTCCCGTGTGGTGCGAGTCGGCTATGAAAGCGGCGGCAACTTACGGACTAATTCCCGCAAGAAACGGAATTCTGTCGTACTCCGATAAGCTGACACGTGGCGAAGCCGCTGTACTTGTAAATGCACTTTACAAAATGAATTAACGCATTATAAGAATACACCTCCGTTTTTAGGGCAATAATTATCAAAAACGGAGGTGTATTTATGTATCATAAAATTGAAAAAATCAGAGCAAGGCAAGTGCTCGACTCTCGTGGAGTGCCAACGGTTCAGGCGGAGGTGTGGTGCGGTCAGCATCGAGCGACCGCAATTGCACCGAGCGGTGCCTCGACCGGCTCCTTTGAAGCACACGAGCTTCGCGACGGAGATATGGAACGCTACAACGGCAAGGGTGTGGAGAGGGCGGTTAATTTCATTAACACCGAAATCCGTGACAGACTTTCCTTTCGCGATGTGACAAATCAAAAGGAGATAGACCGCTTGCTTTGCGAGGGTGATGGAACTGAAAACAAATCCCGATACGGTGCGAATGCAATACTTGCCGTATCTCTTGCCGCCGCAAAATGCGGTGCAATGGTCAGCGGTATTCCCTTTTACCGCTATATTGGAGGATGCGGAGCAAACGATATGCCCGTACCGATGCTCAACGTCATAAACGGCGGTAAGCACTCCGATAACGGTCTCGACATTCAGGAGTTTATGATAATCCCACGCCGAGACGAGCTTCCTAATATGCTTGAGCGTTCTGTTAAGGTATATAACACGCTCAAAACAATTTTGAATGAAAAAGGATATTCGACTTCTCTCGGTGACGAAGGCGGCTTTGCACCGAAGTTAAAAACAAATGAGGAGGCAATAGAAATTCTTCTCGAGGCTATCGAAAAGGCGGGCTTTAAGGGCGGCGAGGATTTCAATATCGGGCTTGACGTTGCCTCGACGGAATTTTATAATGCGGCAAACGACGGCGGCTACACAATGCCAAAAACAAACAAGCATTTTACCGCAGAGGAGCTTTGCGCATATTACACCGAGCTTATCGGTAAATATCCGATAATATCGATAGAGGATCCGTTTGCCGAAGAGGACTGGGAAAATTGGGCAAGCTTTACCGCTAAAAGCAACGTAATTACCGTCGGTGACGATTTATTTGTAACAAACAAGCACCGACTTGAAAAAGGAATTGAAATGCAGGCGGCTACAGCTGTGCTGATAAAGCCCAACCAGATAGGCACGCTCACCGAAACGCTTGAAACCATCAATCGCGCTAAAAGGGCGGGATATAAGGTAATCGTCAGCCACAGAAGCGGAGAAACAGAGGACTCCTCGATAGCCGATATTTCCGTTGCGGTTTCTGCGGATATGATAAAAAGCGGCGCACCCGCACGAGGCGAACGCACCGCAAAATACAACAGACTTTTGGAAATATACGACGATATCAGATAAAGCCCGCTTGGGCTACATAAAACGTATTTAACGGAATTTTAATAAGTTAAAATTTCAATAATATATTTACATCTTTGTAGAAAGAATATATAATATTTTCATAAAGCTTTTGGAGGTTAACCATGCTTAAAAGAACTTTGGCATTCACACTTGCTTTAATTACACTCTTCTGTATCGTATCCTGCGGCGGAACAACACCTGCAACGACCGAGCCTACGGTAACGGACAACGATAATACCGCCGAGGTTACCGCGCCTACCACCACGGGAATCTACGATACCCTTAAAAACGATATCTATCTTGATGATATGGAATTTAACGTCCATCTCTCCGGTAACTCCCAGCACACACCGGATGATTTTACGGTAGTTGAAAGCGGCTCCGTAATGGACGATGCGATTTTCGAGAAGAATGCCATTATGGCTGAAAAATACGGCGTTCTCTTCACCGCTGTTAACACTTTTGCAAACGCTTCCTCTGCCGAAACGATGATGCGCCGCTCCAACACCGCGGGAGAAAATGAATACGAGCTTTGCATTCTTTCCGGCTACAACTGCACAACCTTGGCTATTGAGGGTGTGCTTTACGATATGAAGAAGCTCCCCAACGTTGATCTTTCCAACTCCTGGTGGGACCAGACAGCAATTCGCGATTTGTGCATTGCAAACTCCATGTTCTTCACCACGGGTGCGCTTTCCACCGCTATTGATGATTTCACCTTCTGCGTGCTCTTCAATAAGGAGCTTTATAAGGACAAGGTAACAGACGGTACCAACCTCTACGCACTTGCAAACGAGGGCAAATGGACCCTTGACGAGCTTATCCGCATATCCTCCCTTGTAAGCGAGGATCTTAACGGCGATGACATTATGGATAGCCGTGATATGTACGGCACCATCCTTTGGGATGATGAGCTGCTTGCTACCATGAAGGCAGGCGGCGGTAAGATCGCAAAGGTTAATGAGGACGGTCTTATCGAGCTTACAATGTACAGCGAGCGCAACGATAACATCGTAAACAAGTTCATCACCTTTGCAAATTCCAAGTACGCTATCAACTTCCAGCATATGTCCGGAGGTGTTGCTTGGTACAATATGTTCATCGAGGATCAGGCTATCTTTATGATGACTATGTTTAACGAGTGCCACCGCTTCCGCAATATGGATACCGACTACGGCATTCTTCCCCAGCCCAGATACAGCGAGGATCAGGAATGGTATTCCCCCATCGCACCTTGGCATAGCGCATTCATATGCGTTCCCGCAGTATGCGAGGACCCCGAGACTATCGGTGCTGTCATTGAGCTTCTCGGCTATCACTCAGAGCAGATCCTCACCCCCGCATATTACGACAAGACACTTAACGGTACATACGTAAGAGATGAGGAAAGCAAGGATATGCTTGACATCATCTTTAACAACAGAATCTTCGACGTGGGACATCTTTACAAGGTTTCTAACCTTCAGGAGACCATTACCAATCTTCTCCGCAACAATAATCCCACCGGTCTCTCCAAGCTTTATGCGTCCTATCAGCGCGCAAGCACCGCTTACATTGCCAATATAAACAAGAGCATTGAAGCTCTTAAGGCTAACGACTGATGAAAAATTTTCATATTAAGCTTATAACGCTGCTGTGTCTTTTCTCACTTCTCCCCTCCTGTGGCGGAGCGCCGATAACGACCGAAGCACCGATAACGGATGATACCTCCGCTGTAACGGAAGAACCAATAACGGAAAACACATTTTTCGAATTGGACGGTAGTGTTAAGATGGAAAACGGAATGATCAGAAATATAGACGGCGATAAAAATAAAATTATCATCTCACGCGAATCGCTCGAGGCATCCAATACCTTTGATTTCAAATTTTCCTTTGATTCAAAAAGCGCGATACTCCGCGTTTATCTTGATATCAAGCAAGATGAAAACGGAGAAATCACAAGCGCGAAGATGCTCCGCATCGATCCGCTAAACGGCAGATTTAACCTTATCGAGATAAAAGGTGACGAGCAAACCCAGCTCGGTTACGCAAAATATCCCTTCCAAACCAAAACCGAATATCAGGTTCGTATCAGAAACCTCTCGAATAGTATTTCGGTTTATTTTGGAACCGATGAGATCGAGACGGCACCGATTATAGACGTGTACTGCACGCGCCCCGCAAAGGCAAAGCTCGGTATCTGCTTTAACGGCAGCACAAAATCCGAAATCTCCGAGCCGACGTATCAACGCTCCACAGCCCCTGCTGAGGACAATAGATACAAAAACCCCATGCTTACAAGCACCGTAATAGCGGACCCCACGGTTCTCCTCTACGAGGGAACGTATTATATGTTCACAACGGGAAGCTTTATGTGCAGAACCAGCACCGACCTTATAAACTGGAAGGAAGCGGGGGCTGTTGCAAGCTCAACAACTCTATACGGAACGAAGTATTTCGGCGGTGCGGGAATATATGAGAGAGACGGAACCTTCTATCTCCTTTATACCTCCCACCAAACCGAATCCTCGGGGCTTTCCGTATTCTACGCAACGTCCGACAAAATCCTCGGCCCTTACGTGCAAAAGGGTACAATGCAAGATCACGTTCTCCTCTCGCAAAACAGCCCTGCAGGCTCATTCCTCTTCAATGACCCCGTAAGCGGAAAGGATATCCTGTATTTCTACAGAACCGACCCGAACATCGGTAACGTGCTATATGCAACCAATGTTACTGTTGCGGACGGAAAGATAACGATTACCGACAGAACGCCCACAAAGCTTACAGAGCCCTCCGAGGCGTGGGAGAGAAAGAGCGAGAACGGAGCATCAACTCCCGTCTGTGAGCGACCAAACGTAATATACAGAGACGGTTATTACTACGTATTTTACGCGGGAAGCCACTATAAGACCTCTTATTCCGAGGGATATATCGTTTCGGATAATCCTCTTACCGGATTTGTAAAGCCGAAAGACACCAATCCCCTGCTTGACGCAACCGCAAGCATTACGGGCGTTGGATGCACGTGGATCGTTGAATCCCCGGACGGTAGCGAGCTTTTCGTTCTTTACCACGCGCACGATGAGGTCGATTCCTACCGCAAGCGCAGACTGTGTATGGACAGACTCACCTTCCGCGAAAACCCCGAGGGCGGACCTGACATACCCGTTATTCACGGGCCCACCGTAACATATCAGCCCGCACCCTTTAAATAATCAAAAAAGACCGAATCAATTGATTCGGTCTTTTTTATCTTTAGCGAGCCTTACACGGCTGATAAGAATTACGCCCTCACTCTTTAACCATTTTTCGCACTGCTTTCTGTGCGGAAAATGAGCGTCGATAAAAGCATAAAATGCACGTGAGTGATTCATATGCTTAACGTGCGAAAGCTCGTGTACGAGAATATAATCGATAACCTCATCGGGCGCAAGCATCAAAAGGCAATTGATAGAGATGCTTTGCTGTGCACTGCAGCTACCCCATCGTGAGAGCATCGGCTTTACGGAAAGCTTGCTGTACGATACGCCAAGTAATTCGGCATAATAATTCAATCTATCCGGCAGAATTGTCAACGCGCGCGCCTTAAGTGCCTTAATCTCATCCAAATATATCGGCTGAAGCCTTCTTTCGCCAATTGCCGAAAGCTTCTCGCTTTGTTTTTTCAGAATCCAATCCTTGTTTTTAGCGATTGCTTCATCGATATATTCTGCAGAAGCAAGCAATGGCGCAAGAACTGTTATACTGCCGTCACATTCAATTCGTATACCAAGGCTTTTTCGCTTCGAGCGCTTTACTTTATACGTTATTTTATCGGTAGTCATTTATACTTCTGATAAACACTTCGTTTACCGTATTTTTAATATGATCGGTCAGATCGTCAACGGTAAATTCGTGATCGTATACCTTACATACACCGTGCTCGGCAGCCATCTCGTCGGTATAATCCTCAAGGAAATAAATCTTGTTATTACGGTAATGCTTGTCGTAATTATATACGGTGGGGACGAAGCCAACGTTTTCGACTACGGGCTTTTCGCCATCTGCAACACGAATATCAAATGTCAAAATTCCGCCAAGAACCGTAAGCGGATATTCCATTATGCCTATCAAATTACCGAGAGAGTAGGCACAAAGCATTCTGTTTCCGTCCTTACCCTCGATCCATTCGATAGGGTGAACGATATGGGAATGATGACCTATAACGGCATCTACACCCAAATCCGCAAAGAGCTTTGCAAAATACAGCTGACTGTCGGAAAGTCGAGAGGAGCTGTCCACGCCCCAGTGCGCGGAAACTATGATAACGTCAGCAACCTTCCTTGCGGCGGAAACTGCGGCAATTACGTTCTCTTCGGTAAGG
The DNA here is from genome assembly GCA_017382555.1 of Clostridia bacterium. Taxonomy (GTDB): domain Bacteria; phylum Bacillota; class Clostridia; order Oscillospirales; family CAG-272; genus RUG12395. The sequence continues at coordinate 992 of JAFOAB010000204.1, read as the reverse complement.
TAAGGAATATATATCTCGCTATTATCATAAAGGGTGATCGTATTTGTTGATTCGGTGAACGCAAGGAACGCGATCCTCACACCGTCACGCTCAAGGATACGCACGTTATTGAAATCATCCTCGTTGAGATAACCTCCGATTACGGTAAGCCCCGCATTTTCCAGAGTGGATCTGGAGATTTCAATTCCCTCACCCGTGGAATTAAGAGCGCCGTCATATCCAACGTCAAGCATATGATTGGTTGCGATGTTTGCAACGTCAAAGCCAAGCTCCGAGAGTGTATCGGCAACCTCAAAGGGGCTGTTAAATAGCGGGTAACCGCTATTTCCTCCGCAGAGGAGTGTCTCCTGATTTATAAAGGAAATATCCGCAGAGCCGAGAAATTCCGCTATGCTTTCATAGGTAAACATATAACTGCGCTTGCCGTCAATTGAAAGCTCGTCCGCTTCAAAGGTGTTGGGGCGGTAAAGCAGATTATCGCCGCAAGCAAGCACGGAAATTATCTTATCCTCCGAAGCTTCGGGTGCTTCGGTAACGGGCTCGGTAGCCGGCTCTGTGACAAGCTCGGTCGTAACGGGCGGATCGGTCACGTGCTCCGTTACTTCATCGGTTTCGACCGGCTCCGTAACAGGCGCCTCGGTTGCGACGAGCAGCTCGGTGGTAATCACCGTATCGGTAATTACACCTGCCTCGGTATAAATATCTCCACCGGGACTACCCTTTGACGCGTATCTGACGGAAACCGCGATCACAGCCATAACGGCTATGATAACGGATACTGTCAAAAGCATCATATCAAATCGTTTTTGCTTACGCATATAAACCTCTATTTCAACTCGAGAATGGTAACTCCTGCATCGCCCTCGCCATGAGCACCAAGTCTGAATGAAGCGATACGGCAATCACCCTTAAACCACGACCAAAGATAGGTGCGCAATGCACCGGTGCCCTTGCCGTGGATAATACGTACGGAACGAATATTTGCCATCATT
>JAFOAB010000203.1 GCA_017382555.1 Clostridia bacterium | reverse complement strand
TCCCCTTCGGTAAATAATTTAAAATAACAAAAAGGTATGAAAGAACGAACGTTCGTTCTTTCATACCTTTTTGTTATTTTAAATTATTTACCGAAGGGGAAGCGGAAGCCCTTTCTCTCCGCCTTAGCCGCAAGCTTAGCGCGGAGTTCGTCGAGTGCCTTCTTGAGATTTTCGACCTCGGTCTTGGCGCTGAGAAGCTCATCCTCGTCAGCGGGAGCCTTGGAAAGCTTTTCGGTAAGCTTGGCATTCTCTGCCTTGAGCGCATCAATTTCCGCTTGAAGTGCCGCATTTTTGTCGGAAAGACCTGCAATGCGTCTGTCAGCCTCCGCAAGCTCTATGTAAAAATTCTGTGCATCGCGGCTTGCTTCCATAAAGGACATATGCTCGCTCTCGGCTGCTGCATTCATTCTTTCGAGATAGTGTATAACGTCGGATTTCTTAAATCCAAACAAAGCGGTGCGAAGCTTAACGTCCTTGTTTTCAAAATTTCTTGCCATTTCTTTACTCCTTGTATTTTAGTTTGCGGAGGCACCGAAATCGTAAATATCGTCTATCTCCGTCTCTGTGATATCATCGGTTAATCTGTTTATCTTTGTGAATGCCTCGGGTACGTCTCCGATCAAGACCGTTTGGCCTATGGGGCATTCCGCGGTTACGTCAAAGGTGCAGGAGCCTGTGGGGATAAGCGCCTTACAGCTTACCTTCAGCTTCAGGCTTATCGTGTGCAGGGTTTGGTTTATGCCCGCCTCGTAAAAATCCGTAACAACAGAGCATTGAAGTGCGTCTGTGAGGATGATGGTTATCGGGATACTCGGGCCCTTACCCGAGGATAACTCTCCGATGAGCGAGCCTATCGGTATCGTTACGTTATGCGTTTTTTTGTATTCAAGTGTTTTCAGCGCTTCCTTCAGTATGGATGCGCGCAAAAGATTCACCTGAACTGTGTCAACCGACAAGGCGGAGACGTGCCCGTCCTCACTGTAATAAACGCTTATCATATCCGCGTAAGTACAGTTTAGCTGCCGAACCGCTGTGTCTATCGCGTCATTTATCTCGGCTGTTATTTCGTTCTGCGCCTTGGCACGCACAAGTGCCGTTGCATAGGGGTGTATCTGTAAATTGCAAATGAATATTAAAGAAATGCTGACGAACAGCAAATATATTAGAAATTTAATGATAAATTTGCGTGCTCGGCGCATATAACATACTCCTTAAACGGAATAGTACATTATATGTGCGCTGTTGCTTCAGCTTTCGTTATCGGCATTCTTTTTTTTAGGCTTTGATATTTTATGAGATGCAAGGGGATTTGCGTTTACCGCGCTTTGCATACTCATATCGCTTACGTGGGTGTATATCTGCGTGGTGTTTAACTGCTCGTGACCCAAGATGTCCTTGAGCACGCGCACGTCGACTTGACCGCTTTGATACATAAGCGTTGCCGCCGTGTGGCGAAGCTTGTGCGTTGAATAACCCTTGTATTCAAGTCCCGCCGCCTTCAGGTGCTTACAAACGAGCCACTGCACCGTTTTGGGGGAGATTCGGGTTCCTCTCTGGCTTGTAAAGAGTGCGGGTCCCGATTTCGAAAAATCCTCACCCAGACGCGTTTGCAGATAATCCGTAAGTGCGCTTCTGCAGGCATCGTTCAGGTAAATGATCCTTTCCTTCGCGCCTTTACCCGTAACCTTTACGGATCGCATCTCATTGTCTATATCGGTAATGTCTATTCCGCAAAGCTCGGAAAGACGCATTCCGCAGTTTAAAAATAGTGTGAGAATGGCAAAATCTCGCTTCCTGTGGCGGTTTTCACCGTCCTCGCTTATCGCATCAAGCAGAGCAACGCTTTCATCGAGTGAAAGAAATTTCGGCAGTGTAGAGCGTCTCTTTGGGGAATCTATATTAGCCGCGGGATTTTCCTCGATAAGATGCTGCTTAACGCAAAGAAACTTAAAGAACGCCTTGATTGCAGAAAGCTTTCTTGCCTTTGCGCTCCATTCGTTGCCGCGCTCGTCCCCCGCATACATCAAAAATTCGTATATCTCGGTGGTTGTGATATCGCGTACGAATTGCAGATCAAGACCGCTTACGTCAAGGTCAGTGAGATCGTTTGTCGGCATACCGCTCCGTATAGCCAGCAAAAATCTGAAAAAGGTTCTGAGGTCGAGGAGATATTCGGATACTGTTTTTTTGGAACAGTTTTCGATAGCAAGCTTGTAATTAGCGAAATCACGCGCCGTTTTGGGCATTTCCGCCGCTAAGGTGCGTACGTCCTTTTGTGCCATTTCTCCTCCTTTTGTTAACAAATTTTAAACTTTTGGATTTGAAGGCAAAAATTTGCTTTTTGCTATTGATTGATAAGCGTAAATAGTATACAATAAAGGGGAAAAGGAGCGTGTATATGAAAAACTTCGTCAAATCCAATTTATATTATATCATAAGACTTATCGGTACGCAAGTAGGAATCAGCATTTTTGCTATGATGTTACAATTTGCGACAATATCAATATCTCAGGGTCTTCACCTCGTTGCCTCTATCGGTGCAATCGTATTTTATATGGCGCTTATATACAGCACCTCCTGGGAAATGGGCTATAAGGTCTCCGAGCGTATTTCGGCGGGAAGACTTACCCGCTCACCCCTTCACGGTGCTTACGTAGCGTGTGCCGCATATGCGCCCGTGTTTTTCCTTTTGATCCTTCTTTGGGTTGGCTTCTCCTTCGGCAGTCTCCTTTGGGGCGGCAATTTGTTTTACATCGCTAAGACAGCACTCTTCCTTTATTTTTCCGCATTCTACGGGCTTATCAATTTTGTGGTGAAGAGTATGTCCGTAAACGATTTTCAGACCGTTGTATTCCCCGTGCTGTATACCCTCTCCGTTGTTCCCGGTATACTTGTTTCGGGTATTGCCTACTACCTCGGCAGTAAGGGTATCGCGCTGTTCTCCAAGCCCACACAGAATATCGAGTGATCCGTTAATAATAAACAATGCTCCGGCATATAATGTTCTACATTATTGCCGGAGTTTTTTGTATGTTAAAGAATTTAAGGGGCAGGGCATGGGGAAATGCTCTGCTGTCGGTATTTATTATGCTTTCGGCTTGCGGAGTAGCCTTCTTAAACGTATATGGGCAAGGCTCCACGAAAGCGGGGGAGGGAGCATCGGGCCCCATATTTACCTTTGAGTTGCCCGTAATTGTTATAGATGCGGGACACGGAGGTGCGGACAGCGGCGCTGTCGGTGTGAACGGAATGCTTGAAAAGGATATAAATCTCAAGCTGGCCACGTTCCTATCCCGTGAATTTGAAAGCGCGGGATATAAGGTAGTAATGACGCGCACGGATGACGTTATGCTCGTGGATGCGGATGGCGTTCATAGTACTAAAAAATCCTCCGATCTTACCGCACGTGCCAAAATAGCCGGTGAAGGTGATATATTTATATCAATACATATGAACAAATTTTCGGAGGAAAAATACAAGGGGGCGCAGGTGTATTATTCCGTAAACGATCCCACCTCCGCAAGTCTTGCGGAAATGCTGCAGCGTGGAATTGCAGAATCCTTGCAGACGGATAATAAGCGTGCCATAAAAAGCGGCGATGGCCTGTATCTGCTTGATAGGGTGAGATGCCCTGCGGTGATCGTGGAGTGCGGCTTTCTCTCAAATTGGGAGGAGGCGGCAAGACTTATGGATGAAGAGTATTTAAAGCAGATGGCATTTGAAATATTTTCCGCAACAGACGATTTTGTAATAGAGAGGATGAGTACAGATACTTGAAAACATAAAGCGCATATGATAGAATATATCCAAATACGGAGGACGTTATGAAAAACAACGTAGCTTATATATGCCGCGAATGCGGTGCAAAAAGTATGAAATGGCTCGGAAAATGTCCGACCTGCGGCTCTTGGGACAGCTTTGATGAGGAGGAGTATTCCGCTCCCGCTGTCGCAAAGCCGAGGCACGCTTCGCTTATTACAAGCGCTGTTGATGCAATTCCACAGAAAATCACCGATGGAGGTGACGAGCTTGTGGAGCGTACGCTGACAGGCGTTGGCGAGTTTGACCGTGTGCTTGGCGGCGGAATCGTTGCCGGCTCTGTCGTTCTGCTTTCGGGTGAGCCCGGTATCGGTAAATCCACGCTTCTTCTGCAGATTTTTGCACGCGCCGGAAAAGACACGAAGGTCCTTTACGTTTCGGGTGAGGAATCCTTTTCGCAGATTAAAATGCGCGCAAAGAGGCTTGGAATCGAGCCGGAGGGGCTTTATCTCTACACCGAGACGGACGTAACTAAGATACTTGCGGCGGCGGATAAGCTTGCACCCGATTATATAGTTGTTGACAGCATTCAGACCGTGTACGATCCCGCGTCGCCCTCCGCGCCCGGCAGTATCAATCAGGTCAAGGGCTGTGCCGCGGCATTTGTTTCGCGCGCTAAAAATACAGGCTGTGCCGTTTTGCTTGTCGGCCACGTTAATAAAGAAGGCGGAATTTCCGGCCCCAAGGTGCTTGAGCATATAGTTGATGCGGTAATCCACTTTGAGGGCGACAGAACCCAAGCGTACCGAATGGTTCGCGCCGTTAAAAACCGCTTCGGCTCCACAAACGAGATTGGCGTGTTCGAGATGACAGAGCGTGGACTTTCCGAGGTGGAGAACCCATCCGAAACGCTTATGAGCGAGGCAACCGAGGGTGTATCGGGCTGTGCTGCTGTGTGCGTTATGGAGGGCACAAGACCGATAATTGCGGAAATTCAGGCACTTGTAACACCGACAGTGTTTCCCGCCGCAAGGCGCAACGCAAACGGTGTGGATTACAATCGCCTTTGCCTTATCATTGCCGTGCTTGAGAAGCGTCTCGGACTAAAGTTTTATCAGAACGACGTTTACATAAACGTAACGGGTGGATTGCGGCTTGACACACCGAGTGCGGACGTTGCGATCGCACTTGCGCTTATATCCTCGATTACCGACAGACCCGTTAAAAATAAGACTCTCTGCTTTGGCGAGCTTGGACTTGCGGGAGAATGCAGAGCCGCATCATTTGCCGAGATACGAATTAAGGAAGCAAAGCGCCTCGGCTTTGAGACGGTTATAATACCCAAAAAGAATAAGGAAAAGATGGTCGGCATCGATTCGGAAGGTGTTATGCCCGTCGGAAGCGTGTATGAGCTTTTGACGGTTTTGAAGCAAAAAAATGATTAAAATAACGGTAATGCGGAAATTTTTCGCATTACCGTTATTTTTTGCCTTGTTTTTCAAATTTGTTTTTGGAGATAATTTAATTGCAGACCAAATAAACAGGACGGCAGAATATGTATAGAAGCTTATTTAAAAAGATATTGCTATCCTTGGTTTCTTGCTTTATGATTTTGACGTTTGCATTTAACTCTTACGCCGCATCAAGCTATTCGTGGTATACGAAGCGCGAGAAAAACAATCTTCGCCCAAAGCTTGATAAGGGGCTTTGCGTGATCAATTCCTATAACGCATCATGGCTTGATTCCGAGTGTGAGGACGGGGGCGAGGATAAGGTGCTGTATTTAACCTTCGATTTCGGTTATGAGAATGGTAATACGGAAAGAATCTTGAATACGCTAAAGGATAAAAACGTAGTTGCTTCTTTTTTTGTGCTTGCGCATCCCATAAATAAGGAAACAGAGCTTGTAAAAAGGATGTTTGATGAGGGACACGCAGTTTGCAACCACACCATGTCACACAAAAATATGGCTACGTGTACCGATAAGGCGGAGTTTTACCGCGAGCTTTCGGGTCTTGAGGAGCTTTGTAAGCTGAAAACGGGAAGAGATCTTGACCGCTATTACAGACCTCCGGAGGGAAGCTTTTCCGAGGAGAATTTGAAATTCGCGACCGAAATGGGCTATAAGACCGTTTTTTGGAGCTTTGCGTATGCGGATTGGGATAACGATAATCAACCCGACCCGCAGAGCGCCATTAGGCTCATAACGGAAAATACGCATAACGGTGCTGTAATTCTTTTGCACCCAACCTCAAAAACAAATGCCGATATACTCGGTCAGCTTATTGACATTTGGAGGGAAATGGGGTATGAGTTCAAAACTGTCAGGGAACTTGCGTAAAACGTTACTCCGCGTGCTTGCATCTCTTGCCGCCGTGCTGACCGTGCCGGGGATAGGAGTATGCGCACTATACGATCCGCGCCGCGACAGCTCCGTCTATTTTTCCGTAAGTGATTCGGAAAAGAGGGTGGCCCTATCCTTTGATGACGGACCGCTTGAAGGGAAAACGGATAAGATACTCGACGTGCTCGAAAAATACGGTGTTAAGGCAACTTTTTTTATGGTTGGCAGCCAAGCTCGCTATTGCCCGGAAACCGCTACGCGAGTTGTGGAGGCAGGGCACGAGATAGGCAACCACACAAATAATCATAAAAGCCTTGCCGGATTAAGCGAAAGCGAGCTTGACGAGGAGATTGCACTGGCGGAAGAGGCGATATTCGATGTCTGCGGCTATATTCCGTCACTCTTCAGACCGCCCGAGGGCGTATGTACGGAGAAGATATCAAACGCCGCAAAGCTGAGGGGCTACAGTATAATTATGTGGAGCGTCGACACCCTCGATTGGCAGGGCAAAAGCGCAAGGGTGATAGCCGATAACGTGCTTGCAAATACAAAGCCCGGCTCGGTCATTTTGATGCACGACGGAATTTTTGCAAAAAGCCACACAGCAGAAGCGCTTGATATAATTATCCCTGCTTTAATTGCGGAGGGGTACACCTTCGTAACCGTCGGTGAGCTGATAGCGGATAGAATAGGGGAATAAATCAAAAATAAAAAGGCGATGGTCTTTAAAGCAAAGTCGGGTTACAAAACAGCGCTTGGCATTTGCCAAGCGCTGTTTTGGTAGTTTATTCAATTTCCTTTTTCTCGTAATACGGGTCGATCATAACGTCCTTTATCTTGTAGTACGCAACGAAGGTTGCGGTGTACGCGAGGATGGAGACGGTTATGATGAAGGGAAGTGCAAGACCGAGCGCGGGGAACATATAAATAAGCGTGATGTTGAGATAAGCGATAAAGATGATGCCGATAAGTGCAAGGATGTTTCTGCCGAATGCAAGAACGGAGAATATGACACCGTTCTTTATAAGCTTGAATATCGAAAGATCGAATGTAACCATCATAACGTAGATGTAATAACGCATAAAGAAGTAGATAATACAGCAAACAAGCGTAGTGTAGAACATCATATTGGTTACAATGGAGCCCGTTGTTTGCCAGAAGAATGACATATCGTAAGCGAGTATAAAAATTACAACCGCATCAATGATGCCGAAGATAAGGCCCTGCTTCCAATTGCGCTTCACGGCGTACCAAAAGTCGCTCCAGGGGTATACGGGTTCACCCGAGATGATATTGCGCAATACGTACGCAGTTCCCGTATTTACAATGCCGAAGGTGAAAACTACAAGCGCGGAGAGCGCAAGTAAAACCAAGGCAACGGGTCCGAGCGCGGAAATCTCGCGCTGCTCGCCGAATCTTGCAAGCAGGGGGAGCAGGGCGGGGGAATCGGAATGAAGCATTACTCCGTGCACCAGCGGAAACATCGGGTCAACGGGCGCGGTGGATGAAATGTTAAATCTTCCCGTCATCGCAACAATGGCAAAGAAAAGGGGAAAATTGCCCACAACGTAAAGCAGATTTACGGATATAAGCTTGGACATATTGCGCCACATACGCACAAAATAGCTGTAAAAATCGTATTTAAGGGGCCTTTCGTTCTTTAAAACTCCGGGGCCTTCGCGCTGTGTGTCAAATAATTTGAATTTCTTCTTGGGTGCCTTATCTGACATTTTAACTTCCTTTCGGTTCTCAAAGTAATAGCAGCTCAATTGTCCTTAATAGGCAATATGCACCGCAAAATGTTAAAAATAAAAGAAACAGTACAAGGGCAGTCCTTGCGACGTGCTTTATAGGGATGATAAAAAGGCTCTTGTGCGCCTGTAAGCAGAGGGCTGCATACAAAACGGACAGCAAATATGCGATAACTGTAAAGGTGATATAAACACCAAGGCTGAAACCAAGCCCATTGCTTGATAGAACACAGAACAAAGCAGAGCCGAGGCAGAAGCCGTTAATAGCGGTAAGCAAGGATATTACAGCCTCGCCGAGCAAGGAAAACGCGCATAGCATAAATGCGAACAGAAGCCCCATTCTGTTAAGCGAATGAGAAAAAGAATCCGCAAAAAGCGTTTTCGCATCCTTGTATGCGTAGCCTATCGATGCCTCGTTTATCGGTAACTTTGCAGCAGCTCGAAGCGTTGGGATGGTTCCGCTTGCAATGATTGCAAGTATCATAAATGCAATGAAGACCGCAAGCAGGGAATATACGGAATTTAAAAATCCGCGTGATGCTTTTGTTGTTGATTGTTCGGGCATATGTTCTCCTCGGAAATGATGGTAGAGTATATTTCCGTGGACGAGCATATATGCGTATTATTTGCCGTATTCCTCGCCAAGCTCCGCACAGCGGTCGGAGCAAGCCTTGATTGCCTCGCAGATTATGCCGTCGATGTTCTTGTTGTCAAATACAAGCAGGGCCTGCTCGGTAGCGCCCTTGGGGGAGCGAACGGCGGCTACAAGCTCATCGGCGCTCTTGTCGGAGGTCATAAGCATTTCCGCGGCACCGATGAATGCCTTTGCAACTGCATTTTCAATATTCTTATTCTGTGCGCCACACTCCTCTGCGCCCTTAGAGAAGGCGCAAATAAGACGGTACACAAGCGCAACTGAACTGGACGTGACGGCTGTCATTGCGTCCATCTCGTCTTCGTTTATGGTATATACCTCTCCGCACATGGAGAATATACGGCAAACGTACTGAAAATCCTTATCGGATACAGCGGCAGAGCGGCATATCTCCGTAACGCCCTTGCCGATCTGCATAGGGGTATTTGGCATAATGCGTATTATTGCATTGCATCCCGTCATCGCTGCAAGCTGCTCGCACGTAACCCCCGCGCAGGGAGAAACGATCATCTTGTCGTTAAGGTCAACGCCGTCAGCCTTTATTGCGGCAAAAACCTCCTTGAGGTTCTGCGGCTTGACGCCGAGAAAAAGGATATCGCTTGCTTTTGCGGCATCCGCCATAGTGCTTGCGATTTTATATCCCTTGCCCTTAAGGTCAGCGATTTTTTCGGGAGTGCGATTATAGAGGGTGACGGTGGAATTGGGCACCTCGAATTTACCGCTCAGGTTGGTAAGAGCGGATAAAAACGCGCGCGCAATGTTGCCTACACCCAAAACGGAAAACGTTTTATTCATCTCAATCTCCGTAATCAATTTTCCAATTATTATAACACAGATTTTTATCTTGTTCAATGTTTTTGCGAAAAATTAACAATTTATTATTAATTAAAATAGACTATTGCAATCATCGGCGCTTTTTGGTAAGATTTAGGTATGAGAAAGAATGAACTTCAAAAGATA
>JAFOAB010000202.1 GCA_017382555.1 Clostridia bacterium | reverse complement strand
GTCACAAGAGAATAAATAAAATGGGATGTAAAAAAAGTCCGGACCGTAAAAAAGAGAAAAAAGATTGAAAATACAATGGTTTCAATGTTCTTAAAACGTTTATCTAAGGTATGAAAAACTCAATTTTTGAGTTTTTCTATAAAATTCTCTTTTTTACTACAAGACAAAATCCACCCTCGACGTATAATATACGCCTATCGGGTGGATGTTTGCCCGTTCCGGCCATTTTTTCCTATCCCATTAGGGGCTGTAAAGAAACTTGTGTTTCTTTACAGCCCCTTCATAATTCTTACTTATTCTTCATAAGGTCGCGGATCTCGGCGAGGAGCTTAGCCTGCTCGATGATACTTGCATCGAGAGCTGCCTGCTTTTCAGCCGCGAGCTTTGCAGCCTCTGCTGCCGCTGCCTTCTCTGCATCAGCCTTAGCCTTAGCCTCTGCAGCCTTTGCCTCTTCCTCTTCCTTCTTCTTATACTCAAGGCCGTTTCTAACCTTGGAGATAAGACGGATCATAAGGAATACGCAGAATGCGGTGATGATGAAGTCGAGTATGGTCTGGAACCAGGTACCCCAGAGGATAGCAACCTCGGCAGTTGTAACTGCACCGGTCTCGTCAACAACTGCGGGGGTAAGTACGGTTTTGATGGAGTCAAGACCGCCGGTCTTAACAAAGAGGTTAACTGCGGGGTTGATGATGTTGTTTACAAGTCCGGTAACGATCTTGCTGAACGAACCGCCGACTACAACACCGACTGCCATATCTACCACGTTACCGCGGGAGATGAATGCCTTAAAATCCTTGAAAAAAGTGCTCTTTTTCTTAGCCATGGTGAAATCTCCTTACGAAAAATTTTTAACTGAGTTGATTTTAGCACATATTTTTACGTATATCAACATTTTTGCGCAAAATTCGGGAAAAATGTTCAATAATTTCGTGATCGCAACTGCTAATATCCTTCGCTTCGTTCGCCCTGTCATCCTCGAGGGAGCATTGGTTTGCGCCTTTGCAGATGTTTCGCTACGCTCGAACATGACGGCTAAGGCGCAAATGCGACCGAAGGATCCGGGCGAATTCGCCTAAGATGACGGCGGTTGCAGAAAATTAGTTATCAGCAAGGGAGTTCATTATATGTGCGGCGATGAAAAGGCCTGCGGCGGCGGGTACGGGTGCGCAGGAGCCGGGGACGTTTCTGCCGTTCTCGTTTTCCGTATTTCCCCTCGGCAGCTCCGTGCTCCACAGCACGGGGCATTTTTTAACGCCCTCCTTTTTCAGCTTTACGCGCATCGCTCTTGCAAGTGGGCAGGTATCGGTTTTATAAATATCGGAGATACGCAGCTGCGTGGGGTCGGTCTTGTTGCCCGTTCCCATGGAGGATATGATCTTGATACCGCGCTCCGTTGCCGCCTTGATAAGCGCCGCCTTTGCGGAGACGTTGTCGATACAATCGGCAATATAATCGCACTCACCGAAGGCATTGATTATCTCCGCCGCATTCTCTGCGGTCACGAATTCCTTGATGGCGATGATTTCCGTTGTGGGAGAGATGCTTTTTGCGCGATTTACGGCGGCATCGCATTTATGCTCGCCTATATTATCAAGGGTGGCAAGTATCTGGCGGTTGAGGTTCGTTTCGTTCACCGTGTCGCAATCAACGGCGCCGATAGCGGCAACACCGAGTCGGCACAGCGCCTCAAAAACGTATCCGCCAACACCACCAAGGCCGAAAAGCAGAATCCTTGCCTCCGAGAGCTTTTTCGTATTTTCCTCGCCCAAAACACGTTTCGTGCGGTCGTATATCGGTTTGTTTATATCAGCCATATGAGTTCTCCCGATGGTAAATTTCCTTATTATTTTATCAGTAGGGGAGAAATATGTCAAGTAGGGGCGGATTCCGTATACGCTCGCGTGACCGTAAATGGGGTGTATGTTTCGAATGTTACCGCTACGCTCAAGAATGACATCGAGGGGGCATAATGAGGTGCCGATCGCTGCGACGGCTTCTTGAATTAAAGAATGAAAGTAAAGTGAGATAAGTGACCTGAAAAGCAAACGAACTGCCCTGTGAAAGGCTTCACAGGTCAGTTCGTTTTAATTCGGGTGAAAAGGGGATCAACCCTTCGGATAGGGTCTTTCAACGGGCTCCTGTCCGGGGGGATAATATACGGTGCCCTCGGCAGGCTCGGTGGTGTTTTCCGTGGATTGGGTAACCTCTGCGGGTTCTGTGGTGTTTGCGGCATCACCATTATTTCCGCACGATGCAAGGAAAGCGAGAAGAGTGCAAGCGAGTACAGCAGCGGCAAACTTGGTAAGAATGCTTTTCATCGGTTTCACCTCCTTTTGTCCTTTAGACGACGGGGATGGGAAAAAGGTTCCATCACTGCGCGTTAAGCAGTATCTCCCACGTCACAGCGCCCACTCTGCCGTTTGCTTCAATGCCGTAGATGCGCTGTACGGCCTTGACGGCCTCCTCGGTGGCGGCGCCGAACACGCCGTCCTCGCTAACAGAGGGAATATCGGGGTTATTTACCGCCGCACCGTTTATGAGGCGCTGAAGCGTGCGCACGTCTTCCCCCTCCATACCGCGTGTGAGGACAATGCCGGGGAAGGCATTGCTTTCATCGGGTAAGGTGGCAAGCAGTGCCTCGTAGGTGCGCAGAAGTGCGTTCCACGTTGCCCTTTCCGTTATGCCCGTTACGGGCAGACCGTAGAGTGCCTGAAACTCCCTTACCGCATTTTCCGTTTGCGTGCCATAGATAAGATCGACGGAAACGGGCTGTATCTGCGGTGCGGCGGCGGCAACGGCATTAAGAAGCACCTGCAGGGTGCCGACACCGATGCCTGTGCTGCCGCGCTCCAGCCTTGTGTCAAACTGCCGCCTCACCTCCTCTGGGCTTATGCCCTCGCTGTTCACGTCGTTTAGGCGCTTAACTCCGTTATATATGTTTATCACCTTGTACCAAGTTCCCTTGCCGACAACTCCGTCCTCTGCAAGGTTGAAGATGCTCTGAAAATCCCGTACGGCGCGCTCGGTCTGCACGCCGAAGTAGCCGTCCGTTTCGGGGATCATCGTTATGGAGGGGTAATTTCTGCGGATACGGTTGAGGCGCAGCTGCAGACTGCGCACGTCCTCGCCCGCACTGCCGAGGCGCAGGGGAATGCCGGGGTAGGATTCCTCCGCGTTGCCTATCGGCGCATCGAAGATTATGTTGATATCGTTGCCGTAGTAGCTTTGCAGTATCTCGTAGGGGGAAAGACCGTTGTTTGCAAGCGTAACGGTGCCCCATTGCGAAAGACCGGAGCAGCTTACCTCGCGCCCGTCGCAGTACTGCGCAAAAAGCGGCTGTACCTGCCCTTGGCGGACGATGTAATCGTTAAAAACGTCGTCGACTATGCGCGATACGTTCTCGAAAATATCTCTGTTAGGCACGTAGCTTTGGTCAAACGCCGTGGAATTGGTTATATCAAATTCATATCCGCGTGAGCGGTAGTATTCCGTATACACGCGGTTAAGGGCATAGGATATTTGCGCCAGCACGTTTGCGCGTATCGCGTTTTCGGGCCACGTGGGATATATCTCACTCGATGCGACGTTTTTTATATAATCGGCAAAGGGGACTGTCACGTTTTGCGCGTTTGCAGTCGGTCTGCCGAGGTGGACGGTGATGGTTTCGGGTACTGTTACCGCCATATCATCCCTCCGTTCCGCGCGGCAGAAATACGACAGGCTGAATGGATTTTACCCCCGCAAAAACGGGTACACCCGTGAAGAGCGCGGTGCGGTAATCGGGGTGGGCAACGCTTACGTTATATTCCGCAAACGGATTTTGCGAGCCGGGAATTTGCGATGCCTCACGGTCGGGGGCGGGGAGGATAAGGTTATCCGCAATGCCGTCCGAGTTCGTCTTTACCGCGTAAAGCACTCTTTCACCATCCTTAAACGCTGCGCTGACGGTTACAAGCGCTCCCTGCACGGGCAGCCCCTGCGCACCGATAAACGCTTGCACGCGCAAAGCTCCCGTTTGCGGATTTGCGGCAAGAAATTCCTCGTAGGTAAGGTCTGCGGCGCTTGGTGCACTGCCAAGGTCGGAGCCTTCTCCTCCGATAAGCTCCACGTTTGCCTCGGGGAAGGCGCGCTCCTCC
>JAFOAB010000201.1 GCA_017382555.1 Clostridia bacterium | reverse complement strand
GCGGCAAAGTTAAGCTTGCCCTCGGAAACTGCGGCAAAGAGTGCAACGCAGTCGGGGTGCTCTGCCTTTATCTTATCGCACAGTGCGCGTGCGGCATTGGGCTTCATATCTACTTCAGCGGCGATGAGATAAACGGAGCCAACCTGCTTTTTGTTTGCAAGGATGCCGTCCAGCTTAGCGGCGCTGAGCTTTTCGTTTGCGGAATCAAGCTCGCGCTTTGCTTCCTTAACTTCAGCCTGAAGGGCATTGATACGGCGAACAAGGTCGTTTACGGAGGTAGCCTTGAGCTCCTTTGCGGCCGCAACAAGGATATCGTCCTTTGCGTTAAGCTCGGCAAGGATGCCAAGACCGGTAGTACCCTCGATACGGCGTACACCTGCGGCAACGGAGGACTCGGAAACTACCTTGAAGAGTCCTGCCTTTGCGGTGTTATCAAGGTGAGTTCCTCCGCAAAGCTCGGTGGAGAAGTCGCCCGCCTTGACCATACGTACGGTGTTGCCGTACTTTTCGCCAAACAGCGCCATTGCGCCTGCCTTCTTTGCGCTCTCGATATCAGTCTCGGTGGTAACTACCGCCTCGCCGCGAAGAATCTCGCCGTTTACAAGCTCTTCGATCTGCTTCAGCTCGTCTGCGGTAACAGCCGCAAAGTGAGTAAAGTCGAAGCGTACGCGATCCGCATCCACGTAGGAGCCTGCCTGCTCAACGTGTGTGCCGAGTACACGGCGAAGTGCCGCCTGAAGCAGGTGGCAGGTGGTGTGGTTACGTGCGATAGCGGCACGGCGGTCTGCGTCTATTTCCGCGGTAAGGGTGTCGCCCGCGCTGAGAGTGCCGGAAATAACACGGCAGAGGTGGAGGTAGATGCCGTCGGTCTTCTTGGTGTCGATGACCTCGGCAGTGAAATTATCATTATAGAGCTTACCGGTATCGCCTACCTGACCGCCGCCCTCTCCGTAGAAGGTGGTTCTGTCAAGAACTACGGTAAACTCGCCCTCGGTGACCATATCAAGCTTATCGTCGCCCGAGATAATGCAAAGCGCCTTTGCATCGGTCTTTGCGTCCGCATAGCCGCAGAACTCGGTCTTGGGGAGGTCTGCAAGGTAAGACTTGGAGCTTTCGGACCAGCCGCCGATATTTGCACGAGCCGCACGTGCGCGTGCCTTCTGCTCGTTCATAAGCGCGGTGAAGCCCTCCTCGTCAACGGTAAGGCCCGCATCAGCCGCGATCTCGCGGGTGATGTCGATGGGGAAGCCGAAAGCATCGTGAAGCTCGAATACACCTGCGGCGGGAAGAGCGCTGCCGCCCTCAGCCTTGGTGTCGGCAATCAGCTTGTTGAGGATAGAGAGACCGCTGTCGATCTTCGCGTTGAAGCGCTCCTCCTCCATTGCGATGACCTTGAGAATATAATCCTTCTTTTCGGCAAGCTCGGGATAAGCACCTTCGGATTCACCGATGGCGATGACGCCAAGCTCGGGCAGGAAGGAGCGATTGATGCCAAGAAGCT